>NSIH01000014.1 GCA_002737315.1 Flavobacteriales bacterium | reverse complement strand
GCGGACTCTTGCCCCTTATGTTGAGAAGGTGCTCCTGCCTTCGCAGTCGTGGCTTCAGAACGTGCGCCGGCCTCGCTGTGCCTCCCTTGGTGCAGTTGCTGGAACTCAAAAGAAATTCCGCGCTGCGCATCTTTGGTAATGGAACAAGAAGCAAGAACGGCGGCCGCAAGGGCCAGGGCGGTATAAGGGAACGTTTTCATAATTAGTCCGTTCAATGTCGCACTGTTTACCATGTTGTTAATCAAAAAAAAGGCGATAATCCTAGTTTTTCAACCTTTCACAAGACAAATTACTAGGCCAATCAGGAGCGTTGCCCATACATTCATCCAAAATCCGCGCCCTGCCATGAAGGGAATCTTGACCTTGCCGGAACTAAACACAATGGCATTGGGCGGGGTGGCCATCGGCAGCATGAAGGCGCAGCTTGCTCCGATTGTTAGGGGCAATGCCAGCTGCTCAAATTCGAGACCTTGAGCACGCGATACCGCAAGAGCTATGGGGAGGGTGGCGCTGACCAAAGCCAGGTTGCTAAAGAGCTCAGTGGTCCAAACCCCGACTGCAGTGAAGATAAAAATCCAAACCCAGGTGGGCATGGTTTGGCTCGAGAGGCCTTCGAGCGCGTCCAGCCAACCCGAAGCCTGCATGCCTGCCGCAAGGGATAGTCCGCCTCCAAAAAGAAGCAAAATACCCCATTCAACCTTTTGAGCGTCCTTCCAGCGAAGCAGTGGACCTCCATTGCCGTCGCGCACCGCAAACATCAAAATACCTCCCGCGAGGCCGATCACTTGGTCGGGAAGGGTCCAGCCGTAGGGTATTACAAGGGGTTCAATCCATTGGCGAGTCATCCAGAGGGCCGCAGTGGCTCCAAAAATTAGGGCAACGCGTACTTCGCCCTTGGTCCATGGCTTGGGCTCGGGCCACTCCAGCCGGCTCAGATCCATTGATGGAATTCCTCGTCGAAGCACCAAATAAGCAATGACGAGCAGCGCAAGGGCTAGGGGGAAGGCCAGGAGGGACCACTCCATGAATCCGGTCTGCACTCCAATGGTTTCTGCGCGAAAGGCGGCATAGACCAAATTGGGAGGGGTTCCAATGAGGGTTCCGATTCCGCCAAGGTTTGCGCCCCAAGCCATGCCAAGCAGCACGGCACGTTCTAATTTATCATTGCTGCCAGGAATATGACTAAGCAGCGACAAGGTTAAAGGAAGCATCATCACCGCCGTGGCCGTATTACTCATCCATAAACTGAGGGTAAAGGTGGCCAGCATGACGCCCGCCAGCACCGTCTCGCTCCGTTGGCCAACGCGTCGCAAAATCCCTAGTGCAAGCCTGCGATGCAGGTTGTGGCGCTCAATGCCCCGAGCAAGCAAAAATCCGCCTAAAAAGAGGTAAATCAGGGGATTGGCGTAAGCGTTGGCAAGCTGTTCGTTGCTCAGAATGCCGGTCCCTCCGAAGAGTACAAGCGGAAGCAGAGCGCTGATTCCGAGGGGAATAACCTCGGTAAACCACCACAAAAGCATCCAAAAAGCGGTACCTAGAACAATTCTATGCTCCAAGGGAATGTCCAGAAATTGAATGGCTAGATAGCCCAAAGGGCCGGCCGCGAGGCTGAGTTTTTTGATGTTCATTGGTAGAGGTAGGTTCCGACGATGGCAAAAAAGAACACAATCAGCATGGGCAGTAAGCCATATCCTATGCTGACCACCAAGGCCAGGGATTAATGATGCATTCCCACATAATTGTCTGTGTTGTTTAGTTAATGTGCGTCTTGACGTCTTGCCAGGTTCCGCCGTTGGTTACGTTGCTGATTCCCGCTTGAGCTAAAATGGCCTTAGCCATTCCGCTTCGGTTGCCGCTTTTGCAAAAAACAATAATGGCACCCTTGCCCTCAAACTCCTCAATGCGCTCGGCCACTTGGTCGAGGGGAATGTTTACCGAGGCCTCGACGTGACCGGCTTGGAATTCTTCTTCAGTGCGCACGTCAACGAGGAATGCTCCCGCTTGAATGAGGTCGTTCATAATTGGTTAGTGTTTTTTCGCATTTTTTAAGATGCCTAAGTTAAGCGTGTGCACCTTAGTATTTAAAACTACGCAAGTTCAAGCGCGCAATTCAACTGAACCATTTGAAGTGCTTTGGAGTTAGTGAAATATGGCTTTACCGGAATCCGTTAAACGATTAAACGATACCGACATAGACCGGATCATTGCCATGGCATGGGAAGATCGCACGACGTTTGATGCGATCTATGCGCAGTTTGGCCTTCGCGAGAATGAGGTCCGAGCCCTGATGCGCCACCACATGAAGGCCTCGTCGTTTAAAATGTGGCGCGAGCGGGTAGACGGCCGCAAAACCAAGCATTTAGCCCTGCGCAACTTCTCGAGCGGACGCTTCAAAAGCGACAACCAAAGCCTGGGTTAGGCCCTTCCAGGGCAACCCCTGTTTTTACCAAACAATGTGCGGCATTACTTTCGAACAAATACCCAGCGGCTTTCGTTCGACTCTTCCTTAAAAAACGCGTAGCCTTCGTCTTTAAACGTTTGTGCTACCTCGGGATTGCTGCTGGAATGGTTGGCGAGAAACCGAGCCATCGAGCCCCTTGCCTGCTTGCTGAGCGCAGAAACCGATCGAACCTTCCCTTTGACGTTCTGAAGAAAAACAAAATCGATCCAGCAAAATTTTGTGGAATCAATCCCCTCCGAGTATTCTTCGCTGGCGCAGTTCAGAACGGTAGACGCGCCGGCGTCTCGCAGCAACCAGTCGGTCACGGAATCCTTCCAGTAGTGAGTGAGTCGTTTGCCCTCAATGCTTTGCCCAAGGTCGAGCCGGTAGGGTAAAACGCCATCCTGCGGCCTAAGGATTCCGTACAAGCCCGAGAGGATTCTTAACCGCTCTTGGGCTTGGTGCGGCGCAGCCCAAGTTTCGGGTCGTAGCCGGCCAAAGGCCTCTCCCGTGAAGGTAAAGGCAGCTTGAGTCCCAAGCGAAGCGGGGTTCCAGAGGTCCCATTGCTCTTTGGCCTGCTGGGCAAGCCGTGGGCTACAGCCATAGAAGGCCGCCCAGTCCATAGTGTAACTTCGGACTCGGTCGGCTAAAAGAGTCGCAGAGTCTATTAGGGGAGCATACTGAGTAGCGACTGGAGCCCCAATGGCATTCATTGATTTTGACGGAGATAGAAGGATGCGCATGGTGCGGAATGACTGGGGTTTCGAAGCCTTTAAAGATAAAATTTTCCTAGGCTTTGCGGCATAATTTCTTCCTGTATTCAGTGGTTTACTCTGTTCATTGCCTTCTGATGCTGTACTATCTTGCAGTATGCAAAAAATTCTCTCCCTCATCCTGGGTCTCACGGCCGCAGCGACCTTCGCCCAAAAACTACCGGCAACCATCGAACTAGCCGCCACTTTGCCCATGGCAGGGCTTGAGCTGGCCAATGCGACTCGAGAGGACGACGCCTTTATTGCCCTTGGTAGTGTGGCCACCGAGCAGGGCCTCCTGGTTATTTTTACCAGCAATACCTGTCCTTTTGTCGTGGGCAATGGCCCGAAGTCCGAAGGATGGGAGGGGAGGTACCGAGAAATTGTCGCGCTGGCAGGCAAGCTTAAGGTGGGTATAGCCTTTATCAATTCCAACCAGGCGAAGCGAGCTCAGGGTGAGTCGATTGAGGAGATGCGTGCTCGCGCCAAAAAGTATAAGTACCAGGCGTTTTACTTGCTTGACCAAGACCACAAGCTTGCCGACGCCTTCGGCGCACGGACGACTCCCCACGTCTTTTTGTTTGATGCGACTCAGACCTTGGTTTACCTGGGTGCCATTGACGACAACGTAGATTCCGCAAAAAAAGTAAAAAAAACCTGGCTCAAGGATGCCATGATTGCCATGGTAGGCCGCAAACCGATACCGGTGGCGCAGACCAAGAACATCGGCTGCAGCATAAAACGCCTTCAATAGAGCGTGCAGGCTGAGGTAATTGCAATCGGAACCGAGCTTCTTCTTGGTCAAACTATCGACTCGAATTCTGCCTGGATTGGCGAGCGCTTGTCGGAATTAGGGGTTACCCTGCGCCGCAAGACCGTGGTGGCCGACCGAGTGGACGACGTGCTAGCTGCACTGAATGCCGTCATGGCCGATACCCAGTGGGTCATCATCACGGGCGGGCTTGGTCCGACCAAAGACGACTTGACCAAGGGCATTCTAAACGACTTCTTCGGGGGGCGACTAGTTTATCATCCTGAAATCTACAGCCATATTGAAGCTTTGTTTGCCCGAATGGGCAGGGTTCCGGGTGCCTTAAACCGAGAGCAGGCGGAGATCCCCGACGTTTGTCAGTGGCTTCCGAACGCCGTGGGAACAGCCCCTGGAATGCTGTTTGAGCGCAAAGGCCAGCGATTTGTGAGCATTCCCGGCGTTCCTTTTGAGATGAAGCACATCATGGAATCCCACGTTTTGCCGCGTATTAGGGCCGAGTCGGATGCCCACATTGAGCACCGGTTTTTTATGGTGCAGGGCATTCCGGAATCTGAACTTGCCGAGCGGATGGTCGACTGGGAATCCGGTCTCGCTAGGGACCTCAGCTTGGCCTATTTGCCTTCGCCGGGAATTGTCAAGCTGCGCCTAACCGCCCGCACCGCCAGCGATGACGTTGCCCACCTGCTGCTCGAGGATGCTTCGGCTAGCCTGCGGAAATTGCTTGGACGCGATATTTTTGCCGAGAACTTTTCAAGCATCGAAGAGGTGGTGGGCGAACTGCTCAAGGCCAGCGGGCAAACAGTTGCCACGGCAGAGAGCTGCACAGGCGGGTCCATTGCAGCCCTACTCACGCGGATCCCGGGGTCGTCGCAGTATGTTCAGGGTGGAATCGTAGCCTACGCCAATGAGGCTAAAATTCAGCTTCTTGGTGTGCCTGAGGCGGACCTTGCTCAGCACGGCGCGGTCAGTGATCAAGTGGTGCGCGCTATGGCTCGCGGAGCTCGCCAGCGCCTCAACGCGGATTGGGGTCTTGCCAGCAGCGGAATTATGGGTCCCGACGGAGGTTCTGCCTCCAAGCCCCTGGGCACCGTGTGGCTTGCAGTGTGCGGACCAGGAGTAGATTGGGCTGCGCGTTTTCAAATGGGAGATCATCGAGAACGCAGTGTTCGCAAATCCGTTTTGGAGGTCTTAAGTAGATTAAGGGGATTTTTAGCCGACTCCCCCTAGATACATTAATAAATCCGCTGTACATTTGCACTCCCGTTGCAGAACGGTAAAAAAGATTAACACTGCGCGATTATGTCACGAGTTTGCGAGATTACCGGTAAGAAGGCCATGGTTGGTAACCATGTGTCGTTCTCTAATAAAAAGAATAAGCGCACCTTCAATGTCAATTTGATGCGCAAAAAGTTTTACATCGCCGCAGAAGATAAGTGGGTCACCCTGCGCATCTCAGCTGCTGCTCTTAAGACCATTAACAAGAAGGGTATTGAAGCCGTTTTGGCCGAGGCCCGCGTGAACGGAAACGTACCGCTTTAATCCTAAAAAATCATGGCAAAAAAAGGCAACCGCGTACAGGTGATCCTCGAGTGCACTGAGCACAAAGAGTCAGGCATGGCAGGAACGTCACGCTACATCACCACCAAGAATAAGAAAAACACGCCCGACCGCATGGAGATTAAGAAATTTAATCCCGTTCTCAAGCGCATGACTGTTCACAAAGAAATTAAGTAAACGAAATGGCAAAGAAAGTAGTTGCAACCCTCAAGAAGGCCGGTGGTATTACCTACGCACGGGCTATTAAGGTCGTTAAAACCTCTAGCGGTGGCTACGGCTTCGAAGAGAAGATTATGGTTAAAGACGATGTGCCTAATTTTTTTAAGGCCTAGTTCTCGATCACAACCAATTATAAACCGCTCCACGAGCGGTTTTTTTATATCTTAACGTATGTCATTGTTTGGACTCGCTAAAACCAAGGAAGCCCTTTTTGCTGGAATCAGCAAATTGTTTGGCGGCAAATCGGTTGTGGACTCCGCGACCCTCGATGCCCTTGAAGAAGCGCTGATTTCGGCCGACGTGGGAGTCGAAACATCCGTCAGGCTGGTAGAGGCGGTCGAGGCAAGGGTAGCAAAAGACAAGTACGTCGACGAAGAGGGCCTTAAAGAGCTCATTCGAAACGAATTGGCCGATCAGTTTGCCCAATGGGCAGAAATTAAGCCGGTGAATATTCCCGCAGGCCAGCCCAAGGTGGTTCTGGTGGTCGGGGTCAACGGCGTAGGCAAAACCACTACCGTAGGCAAGCTTGCCAAGAAATTCCGCAGCGAAGGCCATGCGGTGGTATTGGGTGCAGCAGACACCTTCCGCGCTGCTGCAGTAGACCAACTCAGGATTTGGGCCGACCGTTCGGGAGCCACCTTTGTGGAGAAGGGTATGAACACCGACCCTGCAGCGGTTGCCTATGCGGCAGTAGAGGCGGGAGTCCGCAACGGCGGAGGCGTAGTACTGGTGGACACCGCAGGGAGGCTTCACAACAAGGTTAATTTGATGAATGAGCTGGGCAAGATCCGTCGAGTAATGGAGAAAGTCGTAATGGGCGCGCCCCACGAGACCTGGCTGGTCCTCGACGCTTCCACAGGACAAAATGCAGTGAATCAAGCCCTTGAATTCTCCAAGGTTACGCCATTAACGGGCCTGATTTTGACCAAAATGGACGGAACGGCCCGAGGCGGAGTGGTGCTGGCCATCGCAGAAAAACTTAGGGTGCCCCTGCGTTATATTGGAGTAGGAGAAGGGGTCGACGACCTTCAGGAATTTGATGCCAAAAATTTTCTCAAGGCCCTCTTGAGCTAAGTCGAAACCCATAATGCCTAAATATAAAGCCCGATGAAGACCAAAGCCGAAATCACCGCCAATTGGTTGCCCCGCTACACCGGGGTGGCCGTTGATGAAATGTCGGACTACGTCCTGCTGACCAATTTTAACGAATATCTGCACCGATTTGTCGCTATGACGGGCGGGCATATTGTAGACGCCAACCGCAGCATGCCCAGTGCTCAGGGCCAGGGCATGACCCTCATCAATTTTGGAATGGGCAGTCCCAATGCGGCGACCGTCTGCGACTTACTAAGCGTAGTACAGCCCAAGGCCATACTTTTTTTGGGCAAATGCGGAGGGCTGCGCGAGCGAACCAAGGTGGGCGACTTCATCCTCCCCATCGGAGCAATCCGCGGAGAAGGGGCCTCAGACTCCTACTTTCCCTCTGAAGTGCCCTCCCTGCCAGCATTCATGCTGCAGCGCGCCACCTCGCACGTAATTCGAAACCGCAACCTCGACTACTGGACAGGCACCGTCTACACCACCAACCGAAGGGTTTGGGAGCACGACGAGGAATTCAAGGAATACCTTCGAGTGATCCGCGCCCTTGCCATCGACATGGAGACGGCCACACTGTTCTCTGCCGGCTTTCACAACCGCCTCAACCTAGGCGCACTGCTTCTGGTGTCGGACCAGCCAATGACCCCTGAAGGCGTCAAGACCAGCGACAGCGACGCTAAGGTGTCGTCAGACCATGTGGGAACCCACATTAGCATCGGAATTGAAACCCTTGAAGAGATTATGAATCAGGGTCTTTCAGTTAGGCACTTAAAGTTTTAATACAAGCATATGCGCACCAAGTCCGCGGCGAAAAATCGCATCAACGTCATCACCCTAGGCTGTTCCAAAAACGTGTACGACAGCGAAATACTCATGGGGCAGCTCAAGGCATCGGGCAAGGACGTGGTGCACGAGCAAGAGGGGAGAATCGTGGTTATCAACACCTGCGGGTTTATTGAGAATGCCAAAGAGGAGTCGATCAATACCATTCTCGAAGCCGTGGGCGCCAAAGAGGCAGGCCTTATCGACAAAATATTTGTCACCGGATGCCTTAGCGAGCGCTATAAGCCTGACCTCGAGCGTGAAATTCCCAATGTAGACCAGTATTTTGGCACGCGCGACCTGCCCCTGCTGCTCAAGGCCCTCGGCGCGGACTACAAAAAGGAACTCGTAGGAGAGCGCTTAACCACGACTCCGCAGCATTTTGCCTACCTCAAGATATCCGAAGGATGCGACCGCCCATGCTCGTTTTGCGCGATACCGCTGATGCGGGGCAAGCACCGATCCACTCCAATCGAGGACTTGGTTACCGAGGCCGAGAAGCTTGCGGCAAAGGGCGTGGTCGAGCTAATCCTCATTGCCCAGGACTTGACCTATTATGGCTTGGATATTTATGGTGAACGCCGTCTCGCAGAGCTCGTTACTGCACTCAGTGGGGTGGACGGAATCCAGTGGATCCGCCTGCACTACCTCTTTCCTACAGGCTTTCCCGAGGACGTGCTCGACGTAATCCGCGAGAATCCCAAGGTCTGCAGGTACATTGATATTCCTCTGCAGCATATTGCCGACGGCGTCCTTAAAAGCATGCGGCGCGGAACCACCCATGCCAAAACCGACCGCCTGCTCCAGGCGATGCGCGAGAAGGTTCCAGGAATCGCCATTCGCACGACCCTGATTGTGGGTTACCCCGGCGAAACCGAGGCCGACTTTGAGGAGCTTGCGGAGTGGGTGCGCGTTCAACGCTTTGAACGCCTAGGCGTATTCACCTACAGCCACGAGGAGAACACCCATGCCTTTGGCCTTGAAGACGACGTTACCCAAGAGGTGAAGCATGGTCGCCAGCAGGCTATTATGGAGATCCAGCGGGAGATTTCCCTCGAGCGCAACGAGTCCCTTATCGGGCAAACACTTGCGGTAATCATCGACCGAACCGAGGGTGAGACCTTCATCGGCAGGACGGAGTTCGACTCCCCTGACGTTGACAATGAGGTGCGCATTGAGGCTCCGGGCATTCATTTAAAGCATGGAACTTTCGTTTCGGCTCGGATTACCGGTGCAACGGAGTACGATCTAGAGGCGGAATTGGTATGAGGATTGGGTGTATTGCAGTTGCTCTTGCAGTGTTGGGCTGCAGACCTGGTATTGAACCCTGTCCACCGAGGAGCGTGCTAATTGGCGCAGACCTTTCGAGCGTACCATCCCTTACAGAGCTTGTACTAAAGCGAGACGGGGTATCGACGGATGTTTGGTCAGAAGTTGAGGAAGGATGCATTGGTTTAGTGCGACTAAGGCTTTGGCACAAGCCCTCCAGCGCTTCGGGAAGTCTTGACGAAGTAGCCGTTATGGCAGCAACAGCCAGGGAACATGGGGCTTTGGTTCTTTTGGATCTTCACTTATCAGATACTTGGGCAGATCCGGGTCAACAGAGTCCTCCAGCTGCGTGGTTGGGTTTGCCAGATTCCGTCTTGCATGACAGTATTGCAGCCTACGTCGCCCGATGCGTGGCGGTGATTGACCCAGATGCCATCCAGTTGGGCAATGAAACGAACCACGGATGGTTGTGGCCTGCAGGGAATCGTTGGTCTAATTCTTCAGGTTGGGTTGCTACGATGTCTACCGCAGTTCAAGCTGCCCGCATAGCAAATCCAGACATGTCGGTGTGGTTGCATTTTGCGGGCTACCGCGAAGTAGAGGCGTATGCCGCAGAGGCCAAGTCCTTTGGCGTTGATGGTGTTGGACTTTCGTACTACCCATGGTGGCAAGGAACCGACTTAGACAGTTTGGGTGCTGCCCTTGACCTTATTCAATCGCAGGGATTGCAGTCGGCAATCTTTGAATTTATGGCTCCGTGGACCGGGTCATGGAACGACAACACCCATAACCTCGTGGGCTCGAATACCTTGTTGGTGCCAGGATTTGCTGCGACGCCCCAAGGTCAAGCCGATTTTGTGCGGGACATCCGGATCCTCGCGGGATCCCATGGAGCATGGGCAACCATTTATTGGGAGCCGTTTTGGCTTTCAGGTAGTTCTCCCGTTGAGAATTGTGCCTGGGCTGATTTTGACGGATTCGTCTTGCCTTCTGCAAAGGTTCGCTAGCACCGAACTCCGCATCAGTGTTAACAACTTACCCCATGTGATCCGTGGTAAACGGAAGGGCTCGTGCTTACTTTAGCATACGCCATGTACCTCGTATTTGACACCGAAACCACCGGACTACCAAGGGATTGGAATGCTCCCCTAAGCGATTTAAGCAACTGGCCGAGGGTGGTTCAGCTCGCTTGGCAGCTTCACGGTCAAGACGGGGAATTAATCGAGGCTCGCGACTACCTCATACAACCTGAGGGATTCAACATACCCTTTGGCTCTCAAGAAATTCATGGAATCAGCACCGAACTTGCTCGAGAGCAGGGACATCCGCTGACGGTAGCCCTCGACGCGTTTCAGGCGGCCATGAGCCAGACCTCCTTCATGGTTGGGCACAACCTAAAGTTTGATCTCAACGTCCTTGGCGCAGAATTTTTGCGAATCGGCCTTGAGCCCGATTGGATGCAATTGCCCGTAATCGATACCATGACGCCCCAGACGGCTGCACTGGTGGGGATTCCGGGGCGAGGCGGATTCAAGCCAGCAAAACTTACGGAACTCCATAGCACGTTGTTCAATGCACCCTTTGTGGAGGCTCACAATGCTACCGCTGACGTGGAGGCTACTGCTCGGTGCTTTTGGGAACTGACTCGCCGCCGTCATTGGCAAGCAGCAGACCTGGGAATGGAGCAAGCCCAGCTCGACCGCTACGTCGCAGCCCATCCCCAGGAAATCCTGCCCATTGGAATCAAGCACCGCGACCTCAAAAAAGCCAGTGCTGACCTTAAGGCTGGCCTTCAGGAGGCTGGCCCGTCCCTGACCGATGCTCCGGCGACGAACCCTACAAACGCTGACGCAGCCCCAACAGAGCCAGGCCTGGGTGCTCAGGCTAATCCAGACGGAATTCCATTTTTTCACCTTCACGTGCACAGCCAGTTTAGCGTGCTGCAAGCCACTACCAAGGTCCCTGAGCTGATAAAGCGTGCCGCCGAAGACGGTCAGCCCGCGGTAGCCCTCACGGACTTGGGCAACATGATGGGTGCCTTTCAGTTTGTGCAGGGAGTGCAGGCTCACAATAAGAACCGTCTTGAGGGCAGCCCCGAGCTCAAAGCCATTGTGGGCATTGACGCCTACCTCTGCCGCAAACACTTGGACCGCAGCCAAAAAGACGACGGCTTCCAGATTCCGCTGCTGGCAAAGAACAAGCAGGGCTACCACAACCTGGCTAAACTCAGTTCCATCGCCTACATCGAGGGCTTCTACTACCTGCCGCGCATCGACCGCGACCTCCTTTTGGCCCACCGCGAGGGCCTGATGGTCACCACGGGCGGAATCATGGGTGAAGTACCCCAATTAATTCTCAATGTGGGCGAGAAGCAGGCCGAGGAGGCTTTTTTATGGTGGAAGAAGGAATTTGGTTCGGATTTTTACGCCGAAATCAACCGACACGGCCTTCCGGAGGAGGACGCCGTCAACGAGGTGCTAAAGCGCTTCTGCATTGAGCACGGGGTCAAGGCGGTTGCGGCCAATAACTGCTTCTACCTCAACGAGGCCCAGGCCGAGGCGCACGACGTGCTGCTCTGCGTCAAGGAGTCCGAGAAAAAGTCAACTCCCATCGGGCGCGGGCGCGGATTCCGCTATGGATTCCCCAACAGCAAGTTCTACCTGACCACCCAAGAAGAGATGCGGCATCGCTTCGCGGACTGGCCAGAGGCCATAGAGAATCTTGGCGAAATACTTGCCAAGGTCGAGAACTATGGGCTTGCCAGAGACGTACTCCTGCCCAATTTTGAGATTCCTAACGAATTTGTGAAGCCCGAAGACGCCCAAGACGGAGGCAAGCGGGGAGAAAATGCCTACCTGCGGCATCTGACCTACCTGGGAGCCGTCAAGCGATACGGCGAGCCCCTCGCCCAAGAAATAGTGGAACGTCTTGATTTTGAACTCGAAACCATTGAGCGCACCGGCTACCCAGGCTACTTCTTGATTGTGCAGGATTTTTGCCGTGCAGCACGCGAAATGCAGGTCAGCGTGGGGCCCGGTCGAGGTTCTGCCGCAGGATCTGCTGTCGCCTATGCAACAGGAATCACCAATGTGGACCCCATCAAGTACGACCTTCTTTTTGAGCGTTTTTTGAATCCCGACCGGGTGAGTTTGCCTGATATCGACATTGATTTTGACGATCGCGGGCGCGATCGTGTCATTCAGTACGTCATTGATAAGTACGGATCAAACCAAGTTGCTCAGATCATCACCTACGGATCCATGGCGGCAAAATCCGCCATAAAGGACGCAGGCCGCGCCCTGGATCTTCCCTACGACGACGCCGATAAACTAACGAAGTCGGTGCCCGACAACTCCAGTTTACAAATTCTTTTGGACTCTGACGACGCCACAATCCGCGACAAGTTCCGCAACGAAGACTACGACAAAGCGGTGGCCCTCCGCGAAATGGCCAAGGGAAATGACCTCAAGGCCGCAACCCTCAAGCAAGCCAAGGTGCTTGAAGGATCGCTGAGGAATTTGGGCATCCATGCCTGCGGAGTCATTATCACGCCAGGCGACATTCGCGAGCTAATACCGGTGACCACGGCCAAAGAAAGCTCGATGTGGACCACCCAATTTGACAACGCGGCGGTAGAGTCTGCAGGCCTGCTCAAGATGGACTTCTTGGGGCTCAAAACCCTTACCCTGATTAAGGATAGCGTGGAGCTTGTGCGCAAGCGCCACGGAATCGAAATTGACATTGAGGCCATTCCCCTCGACGACTTGGCAACCTACGAGCTCTTTCAGCGGGGCGACACGGTGGGTATTTTTCAGTACGAATCCCTTGGAATGCAAAAGCACCTCAAAGACCTGAAACCTACAGTCTTTGGAGATTTGATCGCCATGAACGCCCTCTACCGTCCGGGCCCAATGGAGTACATTCCTAGCTTCATTCGCAGAAAACACGGAACAGAGGCCATCTCCTACGACGTTCCGGGCATGGAGGAGTTTCTCAAAGAGACCTATGGCATCACGGTCTATCAGGAACAGGTTATGCAGCTTTCGCAAAAACTGGCCGGATTCACCAAAGGCGAGGCCGACATGCTGCGCAAGGCCATGGGAAAAAAAATCAAGGCGGTTCTCGACCAGATGAAGCCCAAGTTTACCGCGGGCGGCGCAGAGCGCGGGCACCCCGAAGCGGTTTTAGAGAAAATATGGAAGGACTGGGAGGCCTTTGCCCTCTATGCCTTCAATAAGTCGCATTCCACCTGCTACGCTTGGATTGCCTACCAAACCGCCTACTTAAAGGCGAACTACCCTGCAGAGTACATGGCTGCCGTGCTGTCCAACAACATGAACGACATCAAGCAGGTTACCTTCTTCATGGAGGAGTGCAAGCGCATGAAGCTGCCTGTTTTGGGCCCTGACGTGAATGAATCCGAGGGCACGTTCACGGTCAATAGTGAGGGTGCCCTTCGATTCGGGCTCCTTGGCATGAAGGGGGTAGGAGGGTCTGCAGTGGACTTTTTGCTTGCAAATCGAGCGGCTAAAGGTTCGTTCACGAACGTGTTTGACGTCGCCCGCCGCCTTGACCTGAGGCTGGTCAACAAAGGCACTTGGGAATCCCTGGCCTTGGGGGGAGCCTTTGATCGTTTTGATGGAATTCACCGCGCGATGTTTTTTGCTGAGGAGTCCGACGGCCGTCCTTTTGTAGAACGCCTAAGACGCTACGGCCAGGCCTACCAGGACCAGCTCAATTCCGCTCAAGTAAGCCTCTTTGGTGAAGACAGTGGGGTTGATACTCCTGAGCCGACCTTGCCGCAGGTTGCACCCTGGAACAACCTTGAACTGCTCAAGCGCGAGAAGGAGGTTATAGGAATCTACGTGAGTTCGCATCCCCTTGATGCTTATCGATTTGAGCTTCAAACCTTCAGAAAACATGGCGTGGACGAATTGTCGTCGCTAGACGTTTTTGTAGACGGCAAAGGCGCTCGAGATTTTGCGGTGGCCGGAATCATCACCAATGCCCAGGTGCGGACTACCCGAACCGGCCGAGAGATGGGAAGTTTTGTGCTTGAAGACGTCGACGGCTCTACCGAATTCGTTGTTTTTGGCCAGCAGTTTCTCGAGCTACGGAGCTTTTTTGTAAACGACCTCCTGGTCTTGGTCCGCGGTCGGGTGCAGCGCCCGGCATGGGCTCGCGACGAGGGTCAAACCAAACTAGTGGCTGACATTCATAAAATTCAGCTACTGAGCGAGCTTTTTGACCGTGAAGCACGGGGACTGACCCTCTATGCTGCCGTGCAAGACATAAACCCCACTACTTGGGGAGAGCTTTCGCACATTTTGGGTACTAGTCCAGGCAAGCAGCGGCTGCAGTTTCACATTGGAGACGCTGCCAGCCAAACCCAGCTGCGCATGCCCAGTCGAGGGCGCGGGGTGCAAATTACGCCGGAGCTCTTGGCGGACCTCGATCAATTAAAGCATTTCCACGCAGCAGTGCGCCTGGATTAGACCATGAAGAGCCTAGGGACCATACTTCTTTTTTGCCTTTCCATGGCTTCCGTTACCGCCCAGAATGCGGTCGATGCTCAAGGCCGCCGCAGCGGTGCATGGTCCGCCAAGTACCCAGGCGGCCAGTCGCGGTATGAGGGTACTTTTGATGCGGGCGTTCCGGTGGGGCGTTTTGTCTACTACCACGAGAACGGGTTTCGAAGCGCCCAGATGGACTACCGGGACCGCACTGGCCTCTGTATGTCGGAGCAGTTTGACGACAAGGGCAAGCTCATGGCTCAGGGAAAGTATCAGTCCGACCGCTTGCGCGACAGCGTTTGGACCATTTTTGCTTTTGATGGTACTCGCCTGGAGCTTGCGACCTATTCGGCCGGCGATTTACAGGGTGCCTACACCATGTTTTACCCCGACGGGCGGGTGATGGAGCGCGGGGACTACGACAAGGGCAAAAAAACTGGAGTTTGGACTCGCTTTAGCGACGTCGGCGTCAAGGAGCGAATCGCCACCTTCGCCGAGGGCATGCTGCAGGGGACCTGGTCGGAGTTTGATTCCAACGGCCGTATATCGGTTGTGGGAAGCTACCAAAACGACATGCGTGAGGGCAAGTGGAATTATTTGGAGCGCGGCGTTTTGCTGCGTTCTGAGGTTTACCGGCGCGGAATTCTTCAAGATCCTTCTAAGTAGTGGCTCGTGTGGTGGTTGGTTTGTCGGGCGGGGTGGATTCCTCGGTGGCTGCCCTTTTGATGCAGCAAGCTGGCCACGAGGTCATTGGCATTTTTATGCGCAACTGGAACGACGCCTCTCCCACGCTGGAGCAGGAGTGTCCCTGGATTGAGGATTCCAACGATGCCTTGCTGGTGGCCGAGAAGTTGGGTATTCCCTTTCAGGTGCTGGATTTGTCTAAGGAGTACAAGGTGCGCATTGTGGATTATATGTTTGCGGAGTACCAGGCTGGCCGCACTCCGAATCCCGACGTGCTGTGCAATAGAGAGATCAAGTTTGATCTTTTTTTGGAAGCCGCTCGCAGGCTCGGCGCGGACTTTATCGCTACTGGGCACTATGCGCGCGTGGAGCAAGACGACCAGGCTAGGTATCGATTGCGCGCGGGCCTCGACGCAGGTAAGGATCAATCCTATTTTTTATGCCAGTTGAGTCAGTCCCAGCTTTCTAAGGCACTATTCCCCATCGGCGGACTCCAAAAGTCCGAGGTGCGACGTCTTGCTGCTGAAGCAGGGCTGGTAACCGCTGCAAAGCGCGATTCCCAGGGACTTTGCTTTATTGGGCATGTGCGCCTTCCCGATTTTTTGCAGCAGCAGCTTAAGCCCCAGCAAGGGCAGATCATTGAAATATCGGCGGATTCACCCAAGTTGACTCCGGTTCCGCGCGGCAAGCCCTGGAATTTTGAGCCCCAAGACGGGAACGTCGTTGGCCTACACCAAGGCGCTCATTACTTTACCGTTGGCCAGCGCAAGGGACTTTTGGTGGGCGGGAAGCCTCTTCCGCTCTTTGTTTTGGCGACCGACGTAGTGCGCAATGTGGTCTACGTTGGCCAGGGTGAGGACCACCCCGGTTTGTACCGAAGCGCAATCTGGATTACCGCAGAAGACCTGCACTGGGTTCAGCCCTGGCGCGAGCTTGCCCAGGGAGAAAGGGCAACCTACTCCCTGCGGATTCGCTACCGTCAGGCCCTGGTCGAGGCAGAGCTATGGAGGTCAGAGGGCGGACTCTGGATCGAATTCCGCAAACCCATGAAGGCCGTGGCTCCAGGGCAGTTCGCTGCCTGGTACGACGGAGGAGATTTAGTGGGATCAGGGGTTATCTTTAATTGATGCAAAAAACACTTCTACTGTCTGCCATGGTCTGCTGGACCAGTGCTTCGTGGGCTCAAGACTCCGCAAAGAAATACTGGGTATACCTCAATGAATCTGCTGTTGATTGTACTCAACCCATGCTCGGACCCGACGCATTGGCCCGCCGCAGCGCCCAGGGTATCGCTCTGCAAACCAGTGACTTTGCCCTTCAGCAATCCGCCGTTACCGCAGTGAACGAGGTTGCCGACGTGGTGGGCCGAAGTCGATGGCTTAGGGCAGTAGTCGTCAGGGCTAATGATACCCAGATTGAAGAGCTCAAGTCCCTTCCAGAGGTTGCTTCGCTTCAGCCGGTGGGCATTATGAAGCGCTCGCTGACCGAGCTGCAGGTTCCGCTTAGCCCGGCCAGCATGGACGACAGTAAAGGCTCCGAGCCCGATGCAGCATCGCCCAAACCTTCGTCTGAAGAAGAGGGAATTCACAGCTACCAGTACGGAGCTTCCTTGGCTCAAGTCACGCAAATTCAACTGGATGCGCTGCACGACGCAGGTTTTGACGGCGCCGGAGTGAAGATTGCCCTAATGGACGGCGGCTATGCAGGCGCGGAATCCTATTCGGCCTTTGTTGGGGCCTGGCAGCAGGGTCGCGTTTTGGGCACCTGGGATTACGTCGACGGAGACAGCAACGTCTTTCACCTCGGGAGCCATGGCATGAGCGTATGGAGTACTATTTGCTCCGACCTCGACGGAACCTTTGTAGGTACTGCGCCCAAGGCCTCGTTTTACCTTTTTAAGACCGAGAATCAAGCGACAGAAACGATTGCAGAAGAGTACCATTGGGTCATGGCAGCCGAGCGCGCCGACTCCCTGGGCGTCGACGTGATCAATACCTCCTTAGGGTACACCACCTTTGACAACGGAATCGACGACCACGGCTATGCCGATATGGACGGGCGCAGCACGCCGATTTCTATTGCCGCAGTAGCGGCAGCCCGCACGGGAATGATCCTTTGCATCTCCGCCGGCAACGAGGGCAGCTCGAGCTGGAAGTACATTTCTGCTCCCGCAGACGCTGATTCGATTTTGGCCGTCGGTGCCGTCGACCAGTTTGGCATTCGAGCAGGGTTCAGCAGCCAGGGCCCATCCTTTGACGGCCGCATCAAGCCCGACGTTTCCGCCAGAGGCCTTGGCGCAGCAGTAGTTAATTCCACCGGAAATGTAGCCAGTTCCTCGGGCACTAGTTTTTCGTCGCCGATTATGGCAGGGGCCATGGCGAGCCTGGTTCAGGCGGCCAAGATGCTTCCCAACGGATATTCTGCTCAAAATTTGATTCAGAGGGTTCGCCTCTCTGCCAGTCAGGCCTTTGCGCCAGACTCTTTTTTGGGCTATGGCATTCCCAACTTTGCCACGGTCTACAACGGACTCGGGCTAAGCAGTGCCCCAGTGATTCATCCTTGGGTTCTCAACCAATCCAACGACGGAGCCTGGATTCTGCGCCGATTGGACCTGCGCAGTAGCGACCGCTTGGAGTATTTTGCGGCGGACGGCAGGCTTATTCAGTCTTTTGAGGTGGCGCAAGGCCAAGCGGAGGTTCGCATTGAACCCCAGTCCTTTTGGGGCTTTGTGCGCAGCAAGGCCCAGGTCTTGCCCATTGCTCCGAGGTAGTTGGGCCCCATAATCGTTGGCCCTCTGTGCGCAGAAAATAGTCCGCACAAGTGTTAATCCCTTAGAATCGGGCGTCGTAGGTTGTTCCCATGCTCGGCTTCTCGCCCAAGAGGCGTGCCATGCAAACCTTTTTAACCATGTTGAACACGGCCATGTGAACGTCCTCGGCCACCTCCATGTCCATAGCGACGGAGTGGATGCTCAGGTCGGCCATTTCTCGGAGCAAACCGCCCTTGAAGCCGGTCATTCCCACCAGGGTAGCCCCATTGGCTTGGGCGTATTCCCCTGCCTTTAGGACGTTGCGCGAGTTTCCGCTGCCGCTGATTCCAATGACTAAGTCTCCGGGCTGAAGGTAGTTTTTGAGTGGCTCAACAAAAATGTCGTCCCAGCCGATGTCGTTGGCTATGGCCATCATGCTGGGGAGGTTGTCGTTGAGGCAGATCATTTTAAATCGCTTGTTCAGGCCATAGGAGGCACCTTTGAGGAAGTCCCCTGCCGCGTGGCTTGCGCTGGCTCCTGAGCCTCCGTTGCCCATGGTAAAAATTTGGGCTCCGCGCTCGTGGGCATCCAAAAAAAGTGCAGCAAGCTGGTCAATAGCACTCATATCAAGCGCTTCAAGCGTTTGAATGAGAAGGCTGCGGTATTCGGTGGGATTCATGCTGGGTTCAGTTTAGCGCTGCAAGTTCGGTTGTTCGTCGGAATAAATGATGCGAGAACCTTCATTGTCCCAGTTAAAGGGAAAAAGACGAAGGTCGCTTAATGCCGCATCGAGGGCAGCATGGTCCTCCGGTCGCGCCACAAAGAGCATGAATCCACCGCCCCCTGCGCCAAGTAGTTTGCCTCCGAGGGCTCCGGCCTTCATTCCTCGCTCGTAGGCATTTTGAATGGCCGAATCGCTGATTCCGTGGGCAAGGCTTTGCTTGAGAAGCCAGTTTTCGTGCATTAATCGGCCGCATTCGGTCCAATTACTCGTTCCCAGTGCCGCCGCCAAAGGGTCTACGAGCTGTACCATTTCGCGCAAAACGTCCTGCTTGCTTCGCTTGGCGCTCTCCAAACTTTGTTGGGCCAAAATAGCCGATGCGGAGCGTTGATTACCCAAATAATACAGCCTTAGGTGCCGCAGCCAGCCCTCCGGGTCGGGCAGGGCCACAGGGTGCACGCTTACGGATTCGTCGGGCTCAAATCGATAGATTTGAAAGCCCCCAAAAGCCGCCGCATACTGATCCTGCTTGCCAATGGGTTCGCCCAAATCGCCGAGCTCTACCATGCAGGCCTGCTGCGCAAGCCAAGACTTGGATGCTTCGTCGGCCCTCCCAAGCCTTGCCATGAGGTTGTGCAGTGTTCCAACCGTGAACGACGACGACGAGCCCATTCCGGTACCTGAGGGCACGTCGGCAATACTGCTAATTTCTAGTCCGGTCCCAAGTTTTAATCGGGTCAGAATGGCGCGTAGAAGGGGGTGCTGAAGGGCTCCAACGCTCGAAACGGTTTCAGTGCTCGAGTACTTTGTGCGGATTTGCCCCGATTCAAAAAAATCGTGGCTGCTGACGTAGAGGTACTTGTCAATGGTGCTCGAGAGCACGGCGCCTCCGTGCTCGCGGTAGTAGGCGGGCAGGTCAGAACCCCCACCGACGTAGGAGATTCTAAAGGGAGTGCGGCTAATGATCATTCAGGCGAAGTTCGCACCTTTTCACGTTCCAAAATCCAATCGACGGCCGCAGACAGATCGTCTACCTGAGCAGTGGGTATCACATCGCTCGGTAAAAGTCCGTGCCCTGAGCGCACGCGCAAAGTCGCTGCAAGCCCGGCTGCCTGACCTGCCTCAATGTCGCGCGGACTGTCGCCCACCATGAAGCTCTCGCTTAAATTCACATTAAAGCGCTCCGCCGCCTCGAGGAGCATGCCTGGCTTGGGCTTTCGGCAGCTGCATTCGATTTTGTAGGCCGGGTTTTCTTCAGGAAAACCTCCATGAGGATGGTGCGGACAGTAGTAAATAGCGTCCACAAAGGCAGCTGCTTGATCGGCCAGTAGGCGTTCCATGCGTGCATGAATGCGATCCACGCCCGCTTCATCGGTCAGATTCCGCGCCACAACGCTTTGGTTGGTGACCACCACCGCAATAAAATTGCTTTGGTTGAGCCGGTAAATTGCTTCGGCGGCACCGGGAATGAGCTCCATTTCGTCGGGACTTTTAATTAAGTCGCTGTCTATATTGATGACTCCATCGCGGTCCAGAAACACGGCGCGCTGCGGGTTGCGCAGGTTGCGGGCCTCAACCTTGCCGCTGCGCAGGGCGTCTTCGACCTGATCGCGTCGCTTGGGATTGCCCATGTCTTTAATGTACTCGGGGCTAGAGTAGGCGAACATTCGGAGTTGTTCAACCCAAACAGGAAACAAATCGCGGCCAAAATCGCTTGATACTCCGTGCGGAATATGCTGAAGCACGCTCGGTTCAAAAAGATAAAGTGCCGCATTCACTGCGTTGCGGACCTCTCGTTCTGCCGGGTGGGGTTTGCCAAAGACCGATCGGATTCGCCCTGTGGCGTCGGCGTCGACCAAATCGCTGTCGTAGGGATGGTCGTTGGGGTGCACCAAAAGGCTGGCATCGGCCAGATTAAGACGGTGGTAGGCCTCCATGCGCCCCAGGTCAATGCTGCTCAAGGTGTCGGCATAAAAAACCCAAAATGGCTCGTTGCCTAAATAATTACCCAGTTCCGCAAGGGCTCCAGCAGTCCCAAGAGGCTCTGATTCAACAAAATAATCAATGGAAACCCCCCATGCTGAGCCGTCGCCAAAGTGGCTTTGAAGCTGCTCGCCAAGGTGCCCAAGCGTGAAAATAAACCTTCGCAAACCCTGGGCAGCATAGGTGCGCACCAAGTGTTCTGCAATGGGGATTCCGTCAACCGGAACCATGGGCTTTGCCAGGCCCGGGAAGGCCGGAGCAAGTCTGGTTCCCTTACCGCCTGCTAAAACGACTGCGGTAGAAACAGCAGTCATGCTGCCTAAATATGTGCTTCGATCTTCGAAGCAAGAATGTTCTTTGGAACGACGCCAACCTGCTTGTCAACTACTTCGCCATCCTTAAAAATAAGAAGGGTAGGGATGTTTCGGATTCCAAACTGGGAGGCGAGTTCGCCCTCGCTGTCTACGTTAACCTTACCGACCGTAGCGCGCCCTTCAAAGTCAATGGCCAACTCCGAAACGATGGGCCCAACCACGCGGCATGGTCCGCACCATTCTGCCCAAAAATCCACGAGGACTGGTTGGTCGGAGCTAAGTACGAGTTCTTTGAAGTTTGCAGCAGTGAAGTCTAGAGCCATGGTTTAAAGTATTAGTGATGCTTAGTTATGCAAAGATACGAAGCCCAATCCCGGAGCTTTGCCTATGTTTGCCTTGAAATTCGTAGATTTTATGAACCGTTTAAGGTGCATAATCCATAAAAAAGCAATTCTATACCTTTAGTTGAACATGAAGTTAATTGCAACTCTCCTCCTTGTTTTGGCTTTTGCCCTCTCGTCCTGCGAAGGTCCTGTAGACCCGGCCTGCCAAGGCAAACCCACCCCAGACTGCTTTTGCCCGGCGGTCTATGACCCAGTCTGCGGTTGCGACGAGGTCACCTACGGCAACAGCTGCGAGGCGGGATGCGCAGGCGTAAAATCATGGACTCCTGGGGAGTGCGGTAACTAGCGCCGACCTATGCCTCAGCATCAAGTGATTCACCCTTAACGAGCCAGGGTTTGATCCCAACAAAAAAGCCTGCATTAAAAGCAGGCTTTTGTGTTTCTGGCGGTGCGGACGGGACTCGAACCCGCGACCCCCGGCGTGACAGGCCGGTATTCTAACCAACTGAACTACCGCACCAGAAGGGCTGCAAATATACGCGGTCTAGGTAGATTTTAAAATGCTTGCCGGCCGCATTTTTTTAATCCAAATCCAGGGTAAAAACAGGGAGGGAGTGAAGCTCAAAAGGACCACCAAATAGAGCCATAAAAAACGACTAAAGTCCCATGATACAGGAACTTGATCCACATAGTAAGTGTCGGGATTAAGGCGAATTATGCCCGTCATTTCTTGGGTAAAGAGAAGGGCAAAGGCTATTCCCGATCCCCAAAGAGCCCCTCGAAGCATCATGGGCGCAAGCATTCCGCCCAAAGCCAGGGGAGCCTGAGACGCTGACCAACCCAGAGCGCGCAGCAGGGCTAAGGCTCGCTGCTGCTCCAGGGAAAGTATGAGTAGGGTTCCGCCCAGGTTCACGGCGCCCACAATCATTAATACCAATGCCAAAATGGTCACGTTGGCATCGAATAGATCAAGCCATTGATAAAGGGCAATAAGATCATCCTGAGGTAAATAGACTTCAAGATTAAAGGGAATCTCCTCACGAAGGAGCTTTGCCTCAGTGGCCGTGAGCGCAGACTCGTCGATGCGCACCCAGGTCGCTTGGGCGCTGTCGGGCCATCGCTGCAGCGTGCGGATTCCGTCGAGCAGGCCTACCGCAGTTTGTGAATCCCATTCCGCAAGTCCTGTTTCGTACAGTCCGGTTACGGTGAGGTAGCGAAGGGTAGGGGCGGTGCCGGTTTCACGGCTTGCATAAAAGGGCATCTCGTCGCCCACTTTGAGACCAAGTCGAGCGCTTAGCTTGCGACTAAGTACCACGTCATAGGTGCTTTTCGGGGCTCTTCCGTCCACTAGAAGCTGGTTCCACTGTGGATTCCATCGCTGCCAACCTAGCCATTGCAGGCCCTCCATACCCTCGGGACCTGAGGCCACTCCGGCCTTCCAAGCCATTTGCATCCAGCTCGCGGAGTCCAGGTCCAATACCTGATAGTGAGGCTGGGTTTCGTAGGGGCTGTTTTGGTCCAGGCTCCGAATCTGGGCGCTGCCATAAAATAAACCGACCTTTTGGCGTATGGCAGACTGAAGTCCGCCCGAGAAGGACGTAGCGAGGGTAAGCGTCGCAAAGGTGCTTGCCACCACGGCGGTTGCTATTATCTTGGCCCTGCGTTGCCCATGGCTGGATGCACTCCAGCGCCGACCGAGCAGCCAAGAAAAACTCATGCGTTGGAACAATCCCATCATTAGCAAAAGTACGAGGCTAGTCCTCGCCATGGGACTGCTTTTTGCCTCTCTATGGCTTGAGGGTCAAAACCTGCGCCTTGGTGCCGAACGCGAACGGCTATACATGCCAAATTTGCGGGGCAAGCGGGTAGCAGTGGTTGCTCACGCCGCCTCTTTAGCCGATTCGGAGCACAGCGTGGACCGCCTGCTTCGCCGCGGGGTGGACCTTCGTTTTGTATTTACCCCAGAGCATGGTTTCAGGGGAACTGCCTCAGCGGGCGAGAAGGTGGAGTCCGCGCGAGACGAGCAAACCGGACTTCGCCTTGTTTCGCTTTATGGGGACCGCCGCAGACCGTCCGCCGCTGACATGGACAGCATCGACGTAGTCGTATATGACCTTCAGGACCTGAGCATCCGTTTTTATACCTACGTTTCGACCCTAATTTATGTCATGGAGGCCTGCGCGGAGTATCAAAAGACCCTAATTGTCCTTGACCGCCCGAGCCCTTTTGCCGACGTGGTCGACGGGCCCATACTCGATACCGCTCGGCACCGGAGTTTTGTCGGTTTGCATCCGGTCCCCGTGCTTTATGGACTGACCTCTGGGGAATACGCGCTCATGGCCAAGGGAGAACAATGGGTGCGCGGTGCGGATTCTTTGGATTTGCTGGTGGTTCCCGTGGAACACTACCGCCGCGAGCGGGTCTACCCCTCGTCGCCGCCTTCTCCCAACCTAGCTAATCAAAATGCCATTAATTGGTACCCATCCCTATGCTTTTTTGAGGCTACTGACGTATCGGTGGGTCGGGGAACCGATGCTCCTTTTGAGCAATACGGCGCTCCCTGGTGGGGCGATTCCAGCCATTGGTTTGATCCGGTCTCTCGCAGTGGCGCTTCAGCGCCTCCGCACGAGGGAGACAGGGTGCTCGGAGTGGATTTGCGCAAGGTGCCTGCGCCGTTAGGAATCGATTGGTCGCACCTCTGGGAGGCAAAGTATCGGTACGATTCCCTTCGCATAGCCGACAGTATGACGGTTTACCCACCCTTTGCGCGGACCTTCATTAACCGACTTTCGGGGACTTCTTCGCTTATGCAGGCACTGGATGAGGGCTGGACCGCAGGACAATTCCAGGCCTCCTACTTTAGCGACGTGCTTCGGTACAATCTGGCCCGTCAGCGTTACCTGCTTTATGAGTCCATAACCGACTACCAGCCCGGCCTCGTGACCCCGATTCTTGAGCAACAACCGTTGCCCGCGCAAGAGCCCCCTCGCAAACCATGGTGGCGCAAGTTGGTTCGGTCAGCGCCCCCCAAGCCTTAACGGCTTAGAAATCCACTATAATGCCAATGCCTGGCTGAACGATGCCCTGACGGTTGTCAAGGAGTTTAGTCAAGTACTGGCTTGTATTATTGGGGTCCACAATCGGACTTCCGGTCGCAGGATCGCGCTGAACATCAATGAACTTGGGTCCGTCGAGCTTGTAATTCAGTGCGTTTTGCACATCAAAATACAGGTCGAGGTTCCACTTTTTAAGAAACCACTTTTTATCTAGGCGCAGGTTGAGACGGTCAAACTCCCCAAAACGCATTGAGTTCAGCATGCTGTAGTCGGGAAGACCTCTTCCAAACACATCCCAGTTTTGCCTGTTGGCGCTTCGCTCGAGGTCGAGTGGGGTGTAGGGCGCGCCACCGAGGTGTTGGTACTGGCCACCTAGTTCCCAGTTTTTGGCGAATTTCTTGCCAAAAGTGAAGGTGGCAATCATGCGGTTGTCCCACGATGAAGGAATGTAGTCGCCAAAAAAGTCGGCAAATTCGCTGCGCACCAGGGTTATCGCGGCAATACCAAACATGCCTTTAAAAAGCTTTTGCTGGTAGGTAAATTCCGCCCCATAGGCTCGACCCGTACTGGTTGGAGTAGCCAGTTGGTTGCCGATTACGCCAAAGTCCCCGCCCAAGGTGGCCAGTGAAATGCTGTCGCGCAGAAGCAAGGGGTAGTACTGATACGACTTGTAGAAACCCTCCACGCTGGCCTTGGCGTTCCAGGGTAAAAAACGGGTGCTGCCCACCACGTAGTGGTCTGCCTGGATGAACCGCAGCGAGCGGTTGTCGCCGTCGATTCCCGTGTACCCGAGAGCGGTGAAGGGGGGCAGTTGAAAGTAGCGTCCGATGTTGCCGTCCAAGGTCCAGTTTTCGGTGAGGTTGTAACTCAGCGCCAGTCTCGGTGAAAGCTGGTCTAGGAAGTTACGGGTGTTTTCGTTAAATGTTCCCGCATCAGTGCGCAAACCGAGCGAAACTTTTAAACGGCCGTCTAAAAACTTACCCACGGCATTGGCAAACATGGATGCTCGGTAGTAGACATCGTCAGTATCGTAGTCTAGTATAAATCCGCCAGGAAAACGCTTGTCAAAGGTGCTGGTGTTGTATTTAAGTTGCTCTGCACCAAATCCAACTAGGCCGTCCCAGTTTTTAAACTTCCAGGGCTGCTCCACGCGCAGTTTATTGGCAATTTCTTGGCTGCCGTAGTTAAGAAGCAGGTCAGAATTCACATCGTTATTGAGGTACTTCTCTGACTCGTTGTTGAGCATGAAGCGACTCAGTACTATGTTGGTTGCGCCAAACCGTCCAAAGTGCGTGTACTTGGCTCCGATGGAGTAGTTCCATTGGTTGTAGGACGGCAGGTAGTTCAAAATGTAACGCTGGTCTTCGGTTTCGTTGCGCTCGAGGTTGAGTACGCTCACGTCGTAGGCCCCAAGACTGAGGAAGGTAATTTGATTTTTTCGGTTGAATTTGTGCTTGATTTTAACCTGATAGTCGTTGTAGGTAGGCAAGAAGGGAAGGCCAATAACCCCAAACAAGTACTGAAGGTAGCTTCGGCGAACGCTGGCGAGGTAGGTTGTTTTTTTAGACAAGGGCCCGTCAAGCGTGAGTCCAACTTCAGAGGCCCCAACCTGAAAAATTCCATTGACTTTTTCTTCGGAACCGTCCCGCAGGTTGAGCTCCATAACCGAGCTAAGACTTCCTCCCCGCTGCACCGGGAAGGCGCTCGTGTAAAAGTCTACGTCGCGTATGAAATTCACATTGATCATGCCCACCGGACCACCGCTCGCGCCTTGGGTAGCAAAGTGGTTGATGGCCGGAATCTCAATCCCATCCAGAAAGAAGATGTTCTCGTTGGGGCCGCCACCCCTAATGATTAAGTCGTTGCGGAATGCTGCTCCACCGCTCGCCACGCCCGGAAGGGATTGGATCACCTTAGAAATGTCTTGGTTCGCACCCGGATTCCGCCGAATCTCGTTGATTCCTATACTCTGTACGCTAACGGGCGATTGGTCTACGCGCTGAAACTGAGCCTGCGCCGTGATTTCTACTTCTTCCAGCTGCTGGGTCGACTCCCGTAGTCGCACCTCTAGCTCAACGGCTTTGGCGCGCGTCAGCAGCACTTCAAATGCGGTGTAGGCCTGGTAGCCGATGGCTTCGATGCGCACATTAACTAGACCCGATGCTTGGTTTTCGATGCGAAATTTACCCTCAGAATCGGAAAGTCCCGTGGTTGTTCTGCCGTCAATACGGACTACGGCTCCCGGTATGGGCTCGTTGGTTGCGTCGTCGACAACCGTTCCGCGCAGAGTTGACTGCGCGGCGCTGCCCAATGTGAGCATAAGTGCCAATCCAAATAGGGCGTGGCGAAGGACATTTGTAGTATTCATGGCTGCGGAGTAGTGGTCAAGAGGTGAAAAAGAAAAAAGGCAAGGATTCCATTTGACTCGGAATTCTTGCCCTTTATGTGGTTTTATAGGCTTACTTCAATCGTGAAATAAGCGCTTGAACGTCGGGCTCGTTGGCAAAAGGTTTCTTCATTTTTTTGCCGTCGGTCAATCCGGCTTCTAATGAATTCTGCGCAGCCTTTAAAGCCTCAGACTTTTTGCCATTTTCTTCTAGGATTTGGGCAAGTAGGTAGTGGGTACTCCAATTGTCTGACTTCATTTTAACAGCGGTTTTGGCCCATGATTCCGCCTCGGGCATCTTGTTTTCGCGAGCGTAGCGCGCAGCATTACGAAACACGGTCCATTCTGCCTTGGGGTCAGACATAGCCTTGGCAATGTTCTCCTTGGCGAGGCGTTCGGTCGGGACCTTCATCGGGAAGCGGGCCATGCGGTCGCCCCAAGAAACAATCAGGTCGGCAGAGTTTGCTTGAATATTATCCCAAGCCAAAAGGAGGGATTCTGTTTTCATTGAGCCAAATTCCATGGGAGCACTTACCCTGAGCGCATCGTTCTTCTCGTTGTATTCATAGATACCACTACCCTCAAGATTTGTACTAATGACCAGCACCCAATCTCCGTCGTTCGGGAAGAGCGACAGGCTGTAGGTTCCTGCCGGCAATGCTCCGGAGGTAAAATTCACCTCAGAACTCAGGGTCAAAAGGGTTTTGGTATTGGCTCCAAGGCGCCAGTGCTCTCCCGGGGGCACAATTTCGCTAAAAATGTCGCGTCCACGGGCGCTTGGCCGATTGTAGGTCACTTTGGCGTCGGTGAGGCCAATCCGCTGTTCAAAAGTCGTTTTGGGAGACAATTGGGGAAGGTCTTGGGCCCAAAGTGCGGTACTTGATAAAACCGCAGCAATAATTAGGGAGTTTTTCATAGGTTCAAATTTACGAATTAAACAAGGCGGTCCAACGAACGGCTAACAAAAGCCGTCAGGCGTTCCCCTGTGAGCAAGCCCTGCTGAAGCAGCGCGAGATCCTTAGCCTGGAGAACCAATTGCTCCCGGTCTGCAGGCTCTTCGGCCTTAAGAATTTTGCCAGCCAAGGGATGGTTTCCGTTGACCACGACGTCGTAATGGTCCGGGAAGTCCGCCATGCCCATGAATCCGCCGCCGCCCGACGCGCTCATCTCTTTCATGCGGCGCATAAACTCTGGCATTACCACCATCATCGGCATGTCGTCGCTAGCTAGGGCCTCGATGCGGACGCTGTAGTTTTTATCGTTTATAGCGCTTTCTACGTATCCTTTGAGACTCTCTTGCTCGGATTCCGTCAGCAGATGGCTTCGGTCTCCGTCCTTGGGAATCAGCTTATCGAGCATGTCGCTGTCTACCCGAGCAAAGCGGACCTTCTCTTTGGCGCCCTCAATTTTCTGAATCCAGTGACCCGCAATGGGCGAATCCAGCACCACCACGTCGTAGCCTTCTGCCTTTGCCTTTTGAATGTAGCTATGCTGCGCCTCTGCATTGGAGGTGTAAAGCACTACGCGCTGGCCCTCTTTGTCGGTTTGAAGCGTGCCAATTTTATCGAGGTACTCGTCAATCGTAGATGCCGATTCATCCACCGCGCTGCGCAGCATGTTGAACTTTAGGGCACGCTCAAAGAACTTCTCGTCGGTAACCATTCCATACTCGATTATGACAGCAATATCCTTGAGCTTTTGCTCAAAGTCATTGCGGTCGTTTTTGAGCATCTCCTCCAGTTTGTCGGCCACCTTCTTGGTAATGTGTCCGCTGATTTTTTTAACGTTGCTGTCGGCCTGCAGGTAGCTGCGCGATACATTTAGCGGAATATCCCTGGAGTCGATTACCCCGTGCAGCATCATTAAAAAGTCCGGAACGATGCCCTCGACGTTGTCGGTAACAAATACTTGAGACTGGTAGAGCTGTATTTTGTTTTTATTGAGCTCCATGTTGGGCTTTATTTTTGGGAAGAACAGGATTCCGGTCAAATCAAAGGGATAATCCACATTCATGTGGATGTGGAACAAGGGCTCCTCAAACGTGTAGGGGTAGAGGGCTTTATAGAAGGCTTTGTAGTCCTCGTCGCTGAGCTCGCTTGGCTTCTTGGTCCAGGCTGGGCTGTCGGGGTTGATTACGTTGGGTACTTTTTGGGTTTCCCACTTTGCCTCTTCGCCTTCGGGTGCGAGGTTATTGCGCTCGTCCTTCTCGCCGCAAACAATGGGCACGCTCATAAACCGGGCGTACTTTTTAAGGAGCTCGTTGATTTTGAATTCCTCGAGGAATTCCTCGGAATCTCCATCGACATGAAGAATGATGTGGGTTCCGCGGTCCTTCTTCTTCTTGCTGACTAGGCTGTACTCAGGCGAGCCGTCGCAGGACCAAAATGCACCCTCTGCCTCAGGCATCTTCCAGCTTCGGCTGTGAATTTCTACCTTGGTAGAAATCATAAAGCTCGAGTAAAAACCCAAGCCAAAGTGACCAATCATAGCCCCCTTGTCGATCTTTCCTTCGTAGGTTTTGACGAACTCGGTCGCACCTGAGAAGGCTACCTCGTTGATGTACTTATTGATTTCGTCCGAAGACATACCGACTCCTCGGTCGCGGATGGTAATGGTCTTTTTCTTTTTATCGACGTCCACATGAATGCTTAGGTCGCCCAACTCACCGCTGAATTCGCCCAAATTACTCAGGGTCTTTAGCTTGTTGGTCGCGTCTACGGCATTCGAAATAAGTTCCCTGAGGAATATCTCGTGGTCGCTGTAGAGAAACTTCTTAATAATTGGGAAGATGTTGTCAGCAGATACGTTGATTTTACCGGTGGCCATGATTTAAAATTTTTAATGCACTCCTACCGGAACAAGGTGCATGCCAAGGAGGTTATCTTAGGGTTGTGACTGACATAATGGCAAAATCCTACTTTATTACCGTGCGATTTTTGCAATGGCAGGGTAGGGGCAATCAGTGGAGGGCATTTGGCTCCATGGGTTTTGCCCTGCGCGAGCCGTGGAAGGCACCGGGCCTCCGCTTTGCCAAACAGCTCGGTTCCGGGGCCGGTGAAGGGTTTTCTATTTGGCCGGACTTTAGCACCTATGTTTGGTTTGCCGTTTGGGATTCCCCCGAAGAGGCAGAAGACTTTTTTGCCACCAGCGACCGATGGAAGGAGTGGCAGGGTTCTGCCCAACTCGAGTGGGGATGGGACGCCCTCCCGGTTCGGGGCCACGGAAGCTGGGGCGGAATCGATTTATTTGAAGGCTCCGTGCTCGCTACGTTGGAGCCTCAAGACGAGGTCGCTGTTTTAACTCGTGCGCGCATTCGATGGAGTCAAGCCCACCGCTTTTGGTGGAATGTTCCGGGTGCGAGCAAGCACCTTAACCGCTTGCCCGACCTTCTCTTTAGCAAAGGCGTCGGGGAACTGCCTCTAGTGGAGCAGGCCACCCTGAGCGTTTGGCGCAATGCCGAGGCCTTGGATGACTTTGCCTACCGCAGCCGACAGCACTCTTCGATGATACGCAAAACCCGCGATTTTAAGTGGTACAGCGAAGAAATGTTCCTAAGAATGAAGGTGTTGCAGCGCTGGGAGCCGCGCCCTACATTTGGCCAATGATTGGATTTCGATACCTGCTGGCCTTTCTGCTTCCGGCTTCGATTTATTTCGGGCTCCTAAGTCAGGGACCCTTATCGTTCGCCGCCTTAATTTTTGCCTTTGGCTTGGTTCCGTTCTTAGAGGGCATCCTGCCCACGTTCGCATCCAACCTCACGGATTCCGAGCGAGCTCGGTACCTAAGTCAGTCCCATTATGACCTATTTGTTTTGCTGCAAATTCCGCTGCATTTGGGTGCTATTGCGTTGTTTATCGCAGTGGTGCCTCAAGACCGCAGCTCTGGCGACATGGTTTCATTACTCGGCCACATGACTGCCTTGGGTATTTCGTGCGGAACCCTAGCGATTAACGTAGCCCATGAGCTCGGGCACCGGCCCAAAGCAGCCTACCAGAGGTTGGCACAGGGCCTTTTGGTGAGCAGCCTCTATGGCCAGTTTTTTATCGACCACAATTTTGGGCACCACAAGCATGTCGGAACCCCCGAGGATTCCTCGACTGCGCGCCACGGCGAAGCTCTTTATTTGTTTTGGATTCGAAGCATTGTAGGCGTTTGGCGAACCGCGTGGCGCTTAAAACCACGATTGATGGCTGGCATGTTGATCGCGGAGGTGCTTTATATGGGTCTTATTTTTGCCTTAGCGCCCGAGGCCTTGCTGCCTTTGGTTTTGTCGTCCTTCTTTGGTATTCTGCTCCTGGAGACCGTGAACTACATTGAGCACTACGGCCTTACGCGGGTCAAGGTGACCGAACATCGGTACGAAAACACCGAGCCCCAGCATTCCTGGAATTCCAACCACCCGCTTGGGAGGTTTATGCTCTTTGAGCTCACCCGGCATTCCGACCATCACGCCAATCCCTACCGGCCGTTCCCGCTGATGAACCACTACGACGAGTCGCCGCAAATGCCCGCCGGCTACCCGGCCATGATGATGCTCGCGGCGGTTCCGCCCCTTTGGTTTAGGGTGATGAATCCCAGACTAGCGTCACACACGGGCTAAAATGCTTCGAAAGGCACAATTAAGGGACATTGAAGGCATGCATCATGTCCGAATGTCAGTCCTTGAAAATACATTGTCGAATCCAGATCTCGTCCCAAAGACTGCCTATCTGCCCTT
>NSIH01000013.1 GCA_002737315.1 Flavobacteriales bacterium | reverse complement strand
CGGCCATCGCAAGAGCATCCTGTTTATCTCCCACGGCATAGCGTTCTTCAAAACGACCCACCGTAGTCTGTAGGAGCGCTACGGCCTTGCGCACCTGCTCTTCTTCGTGGCGCGGAATCGTCAAGGGGTAGGTTCGGCCTCCGATTGCAACCTTGATGCGTATTGAGTCAGTACTCATTGCGGAATCTTATTAATGGCCTGATTAATTTCTCGCGACCATGCTTGAAGACGCTTGACCAAATTAGCCCGAGCAGCTGCGTCTCCGTTAAACGTTAGCATGAGGCGAAGCTCTTCGTTCTCGCTTCTCAAACTGCTGACCCTTTGCTGCAAATCTGTGGCCGCTTGGGCCGATTCTTCGAGCACTTCGGCCTGCTGCTCGAGCTCAACCACGGCAAGCCGGTATTTCTCAATCAAATCGTGTACCTGCGATTGAATGACACTAATGCGATCGCTAGAATCTGTCATGAATCAAAGGTAGCAGTTTGGCACGGGAATTTCTATCTTGGAGCCATGCCCAGTGTACGATTTTGGATCCTATTCTTTTTGCCCTTCTGGGCACAGGGCCAGATCGTCCATCAGCCCCTTGACGGTCTGCTGGCGGTTTCAGGGGAACTTGCCGAGCTGCGCAACCACCACTTTCACAGCGGAGTTGACCTAAGGACCGGCGCGGTAACCGGCAAAAACATCTATGCCGTGGCCGATGGCTGGGTTCGACGCATCGTCATCAGACCCGACGGCTACGGCTGGGCTCTCTATGTGGACCATTTGAGCGGATATACCAGCGTGTATGCGCACCTCGAGTCATTCAGCCCAGAACTATGGGCCTACGTGCTCCAAGAAGCCGAGCGGCGCAATGCCTACCGCCTCGACCTATACCCTGCTAAAGGTTCCTTGCCGGTTGTTGGAGGGCAAGTAATCGCACAATCCGGGAACAGCGGCGCATCGGGCGGACCCCACCTGCATTTTGAAATGCGAGACCGAGAAAGCGAAGAAATAATGAATCCAGTAGCCCTGGGATTGCTCATTCCCCAGCCCCGAGTTAGGCCCGAACTATGGGCTAAGCAAGACGGACGATGGCGCAAAATTGCAGACTCTGCATCGGTGAATAATTGGTATGATTTGGCGCTGACCCTCCCCGAGCAAGGCTTTGAGGTGAAGGTTTCAGACAGCCTGCGCAGCATTTGGTCGCTGCAGCAATGGAGTTTTGACGTTCAGCGCGGTGCAGACGCTGGACTTGCCCTTGATTTACATAGCCAGCAAGGCATTCGAGGATTTCACATTCATCCCAGCCCCAGCCAACCTGCACCAGGATGGAAGCTCAAGCAAGCATGGCCAAAATCAAGCGGAACCTACTCCCTTTCGGTGAATTCCGGAGGCAGCCCGATTTGGGCGGGCAGGGTTCGCGTTGCCCAACCAAACCCCGGGAGCACCCAAGCGCCCCGCAGCATGAGCGACGGCGATTGGAGCCTTGAATTTCCCGCGCAATGCTTTGGTATGGCGCAAAACATCATCATAAGTGCCAACGGAAGCAAGATCGGTGTAAAGCCAGACGTCGCCGCAATTAAGCCGGTTACTTACTCTTGGACCCCAAGCAAGCTTGCCGACAGCCTCTGGGATAAGGCCTATTTAGCCGTGCGCGACGGTCGGGGTTCGGCAAAAATTCCGGGTTCACTCAGCGCAGACGGGCGCATAGTTTTTACCTCCAAGACCTGCGGGTCTGCCGAAGTCCGCATCGATACCAAGGGTCCTCAGTGCGAGCTGCTTCGGCGCGACCCTAGCGGCAGGGTATGGATTAGCGTGCGGGATGAACTAGATTCTGAAATCGTGGAAATTACGCTCAATGGAAAATGGATCTGGGGGCATTTGGATCTAAAATCCAACTTCATGTATGCCGACGCCGGCATCACCAAGGGCAAACTTGTGGTTTGGGTTCGGGACGAGGTAGGTAACCTCACTAACTTTACTACCGAATTATGAAGCATTTTCTGGCCCTAGTATGTGCACTTTTGACGCTGGTCGTCGGGGCGCAGAACGTAGTGCAGGTTAGTGGCATCCTTCTAACGAGCGACACGAGCCTGCAAACCATTCCCAATGCTAGGCTTTGGATTAGCGGTCGGTCGACTACGACTACTTCGGGAGACGACGGTTTCTTTAGCATCACGGCGGTGCCAGGAGACAGCATCCGTTTTAGACGCTTGGGCTTTGAGGATGAGCGACTTTGGGTATCGGACTCCCTCAATGGCACCAGCTACCTCGCCACCGTATATATGCGCTGGAACAGTGTGGAACTCGACGAGGTGACGCTCTACCCTTGGCCCCGCCCCGAAGACCTCAATCGCGAGCTTCTGCGCATGAAAATCGAAACTACAGAACGCGACGTTGCCCTTCAAAATCTTGCCATACAAGCACTTAAAGAGAAGGCTTCGCAGATGGGCATGAGTTCCAACGAGATGCAACGGTACATCATTCAGGCCCAAGAGCAGCAGCTTTACAACGCAGGCCGGTTCTACGGCAACAACGGAGCGACCGCCATTCTTGGACGCTTGAGCAACCCCTTTGCTTGGGCTCAGTTTTTTGAATCGCTCAAAAAGCGCTAGCTCTTGAGTGCAATTGCCGCCGCCCTGCTGTTGGCGGCCCTCCAGGATAGCACTCCGCGCAAAACCTTGCTGCAGGAAGCAACGGTAACCGGAGAACGCGTTCGCACTCAGACCAGTGAAATTCGACTGAAATCGGCGACTTTGGGAGGCCTTGGTACCGCCACAGGCTCCGTGGAGTCGCTTTTGCGCACACTCCCCGGCGTAGTGGCCAGCGACGAGCTCAGCAGCCAGTACAGCGTGCGAGGGGGCACCTACGACGAAAACCTAGTCTACATCAACGGTTTTGAACTCTACCGCCCCCAACTTGCACGGTCGGGGCAGCAAGAAGGTCTTAGCGTGCTCAACCCAGACCTTGTATCGTCATTAACCTTCACGGCAGGAGGATTTAACGCCGAATTGGGCGACAAACTCGCCTCTGCCCTTGAGGTGAACTACCGAAGGGTTGATTCGTCCCGCGCGCGGGTGAGGCTTGGGGGGTTTTCGGGCGGAGCCACCATCTGGCAGGGCAACCTTGGCATCGGCATTCGGTACCGAAGCAATGTGCTCTTTGCCCGCACCGGCGATGTGTTTGGCGACTTTAGGGCGGACTCCCGCGACGCACAGGTGGTTTGGACCGGTCGCCATGGTGCCTGGCACCACGAATTTCTGGGCATTGTGCAGCAAAACGGATTCCGCCTCTCCCCCGAGAGCAGAACCACCGAATTCGGAACCGTTACTCAGGTACTCCGGCTGCAGGTTGCCATGGCTGGAACCGAATACTACGGATTTCAGAATGGTTTTGCCGGATGGAGAACCCGTCGGGCCTTCGGCCAACGGAGCGTCATCGATGCCGAGGCCAGCCTCTCCCAGGCCCTGGAGGTAGAGCATTCCGACATCGAATCCGCCTACCGACTCGGCGACGTCAACAGCAACATGGGTTCGGACCAGTTTGGCGAACTAAGCTACCTGCGCGGCAGTGGCGGCTTTCAGCGCTATGCCCGCAATGACCTTTGGGTGCGAGACGTGCACACCGCCCTGCGCGGGAGCCACATCCTTAGCGAGTCCGCACAGCTCAACTGGACCATTGGCCAGCGCATGCAGTTTGCCCAAGATCGAGTGCACGAATGGATCAATCTCGACTCTGCCGGCTACAGCCTGATGCACCAGCCTACGATCGTGGCCATTGGACCAAACGACACATCCTACACTGCGGACTCCACCTTGGAATTGTACTCGGTACTGCAAAGCGCCGGACTCCTAAACAACGTGAAAAATTGGGCCTCCATGACCTGGAGCAAGAACTGGGTTGGCCCTAATCAAACGGTTCACCTGCGTTTTGGCCAACGAATTCTGCGCGACAGCCGATCGGGGGAGTGGCGCTGGAGCCCAAGGGGCTCACTTTCTTTAAGCCCCAATGGTCAGAGCACTTGGCTCGCCTACCTCAACGCCGGAAGCTATGCGCAAACCGCAACGGTGCGTGAACTCCGCAACTGGACTGCCAATGGGCTCGAAACCGACGCCCGCATGCAGCACGCCTGGCATTTGATAGCCGGAACCAAGCTTTATGGAAGCCGGCTGGGCCGACCTTGGATGTACCAAATTGAGGCCTACCTCAAGTACCAGGATCGGGCATTTGCCTTCGAACAAGACGGCATGCGAATTCGCTACCTCGGAACCCAGCCCGGGAGAGCCGTTATTTATGGACTGGACCAGCAGCTTCACAGCACCTGGGTTGGCAACGCCGAATCATGGGTATCGCTGTCGATTTTTAGGGCTCGCGAACAGTTTGATCAGGGTTGGCAGCGGCGCGGAACCGACTACCGATTCGCCTTCAGCATGCGCATCGAAGACCACCTCCCCGGTCAACCCAATAACAGGGTCTATTTAGTGGCCAACGTTACGGGCGGATTCCCCTTTGGACTGCCCCTTGAAAACCCCAAACCCTTTAAAGCCCCGCCCTACCGCCGGATGGACCTAGGCTTTGAACGAGTTTTGCCCGCTTGGCGCGGAATCCATCCCCGAATCGCGCTGGAGGCCTACAATCTTCTAGAAATCCGCAACACGGCGAGTTATTTTTGGGTAATGGACATCAGCACCGCCAGCCAGTATGCCGTACCCAACTATCTCACCAACAGACTAATAAACCTGAGTCTTCGGGCCGATTTTTAAATATTAAGCATGCGCGTTGTAGACCAACTCCCCCACCCAACCTTTCGCATCCAGCTCTTTCATTTTGGCACGAACTACCTGGTTGAAATCGAGGCGGGTCCGATGAAGCAAACCTACCGCTACCCTATTGACCGCTTCCCAAGCCCTGCAGCAGTTTGGGCTACGGTTAGTCCGGAATTTTTGGAAAGCGTTCACAAGAATTTTAACGGGATGTACCAAGACTGGATTGCGACTTGGCCCCCTAAGGACTAAGGACGACCACGGCCAATTGCTGAGGCGGCAGGGGGTCTAATTACTGGTATTCATTCACCGTCCTAACGATGCGAGACAGGGCATCGTCCATCTCTGCATCGGTTAGAATCAATGGCGGAGCAAAGCGAATGATGCTTCCATGCGTGGGCTTGGCGAGTACCCCGTTGGCTGCTAGGGCCAAACAGAGGTTCCAGGCTAGATCAGAATCTTCGGGGGTATTGATGACCACCGCGTTGAGGAGTCCGCGACCGCGAACCTTGGCCACCAAGGGATTGGATGCAAATTCATGTTCTAGGGTTGCCCTAAAATGCGCTCCCTGGCGGCGTGCACGCTGCATAAGCATTTCGTCTTCGACTACTTGAAGTGCGACTTGGGCAACTCTGGCCGCAATGGGATTGCCTCCGAAGGTAGATCCGTGCTGGCCCGGCTTGATGGTGAGCATCACCTCGTCGTCGGCCAAGACCGCCGAAATGGGATAGACTCCGCCCGAGAGAGCCTTGCCTAGGATGAGGACGTCGGGGCGCACATAGGTTTTAGGGTCTCGCTCGCAACGCCCGCCGGTGCAGCCGCAGCTGCCGCATGTGGCTAGCCAAGAACCCGTTCTGCCGATGCCGGTCTGTATTTCGTCGGCCATAAAGAGTACCTTTTTTGACCGACAGAGGGCCGCAACCCCGGCCATGTAGTCCTCAGAGGGCACATTAACCCCCGCTTCGCCCTGAATGGGTTCGACCAAAAAAGCAGCCACGTTGGGGTTGGCAAGGGCCTGCTCCAAGGCGAGAAGGTCGTTGTAGGGAATTATTTGAAATCCAGGCATGGCAGGACCAAATCCGCCATAAGAGTCGGGGTCGCTCGAGAACGAGGTAATGGTTGACGTACGGCCATGAAAGTTCTGCTGGGCCACAAGAATTAGGGCTTGGTTGGGCGCTACCGCCTTGACGTCATAGGCCCAGCGGCGCGCAAGCTTTAGGGCGGTCTCGACCGCTTCTGCCCCAGAATTCATGGCTAAAACCTTGTCGTATCCAAATCGAGAGGCCATTGCCTCTTCCATAGCGCCAAGTTGGTCGTTGTGAAAGGCCCTAGAAGTTAGGGCCAGGGTCTGGGCTTGATCCACCAGAGCCTCAATGATCCGAGGATGGCTATGACCTTGATTTACCGCACTGTATGCACTCAAAAAATCGAAATACCTTTTGCCTTCGACGTCCCATACATAGGGCCCGACTCCGCGCTGCAGAACCACCGGGAGTGGATGGTAGTTGTGTGCACCGTACCGGTCTTCCAGGGAGATGTAGTCGTATGGCTTCATGATGCAAGGATTTACCCAAAGATAGTCCCCTACCTTTACCCTGTGATTCTCGAAAACATTAAGGTAGACCGAGCCGGTGGGCGTGGCGTGGCCGTGGGTAAGACCGACGACGGCAAGACAGTATTAATTCGTGGCGCGGCTCCAGGCGACGTGGTAGACGTTCGCGTCATCAAAGGCAAGAAGAGCTACTTCGAAGGGCGCGTTGATCGGGTGGTAAGCCCGTCCCCCCTGCGCGTAGAGCCCTCGTGCAAGCATACCGAATCCTGCGGAGGATGCACCTGGCAGCACCTTGGGTACCCCAGCCAGGCGGAATTCAAGGCCGCTGAGGTGGAGGAGCAGTTGGTTCGTGTTGGTTCTGTTCAACGCGACGGGGTGGTCTGGCATCCTTTTATTCCTGCGCCCGAACCCTTTAGGTACCGCAACAAAACGGAATTCAGCTTCACCAACAACCGTTGGAGAACCCGAGGAGAGCTCTTAGCCAATCCCGATGCAGCAGCCGAACCGGGTCTAGGCTTTCACATCCCGGGCTTCTGGGACAAAATCCTAGACGTTCAGGACTGCCACCTCATTCCCGACTACGGAAATCAAATCCGCAATGCGGTCCGCGATGAGGCCATCGCCTTAGGCATTAGCTTTTGGCAGCCCCGTGCCAAGGTAGGCGCGCTGCGCGTGGCTATGCTCCGCAGCAACCAGGCTGGAGATTGGATGATGATTATTCAGTGGGGTGAGCACCCAGGCCCCGACGGCTTTACCATGATGCACCGCATAACGGAGCAGTTTGATCGCCTCGTGAGCCTCTATTGGGGCTTGAACGAGAAGGTCAACGATTCCATGTACGACGTGGACTTGAATCTTTTCTATGGTTCAGAATCGCTCGAAGAAGAAATGGAATCCGCTTTAGAAGGAGGACGGGCCCTTAAGTTTTTGATAAGTCCCAAGTCATTTTACCAGACCAACCCGCTTCAGGCCCATCGACTCTACTCCGTAGCATTGACTGCTGCAGGGCTCAAGGGCGGAGAAACCGTTTATGACCTATACACCGGGACCGGAACCATCGCTTTGTTTATGGCACAAATCGCAGGCAAAGTAGTGGGCATTGAAAGCGTGCGCGAAGCCGTCGATGCAGCCGTGCGCAATGCAGAGCGGAACGGAATTTCCAATGCCACCTTCGAGGTAGGCGACATGCGCCGAATCTTTACCGCGGAATTTGTAGCCCGCCATGGTAGTCCCGACGTGGTGGTAGTGGATCCGCCCCGCGAAGGCATGCACCCTGCTGTGGTAGCGGAACTCGCTCGAATTAAAGCCCCAAAACTCGTGTACGTCAGCTGCAACCCCTCTACCCAAGCGCGCGACATACAGATGCTCTCAGAGGCCTATGAGGTAGCGACCGTTCAAGGTGTTGATATGTTTCCGCAAACATTTCACGTAGAATCGGTGGTGCTTTTGCGCGCAAAGTCAGCAACCGAAGCATAAATTTATTCCATGGGAGAACGCACGCTCATTTTGGACGACCGCCGCATGGCGCGGACCGTGGAACGCATGGCTTGGCAGGTACTGGAACGCCACCGCGAGGGAGAACGACTGGTCCTTGCAGGGGTCCGCAATTCAGGCTACAGCCTGGCAGAGCGAATCCAGACGCATTTGAAGCCTCATGTAGACGCCGAACTTATTGAAATAGAGGTTAATAAAAGACAGCCTACGATGGAAGGAACACGAGCTTCCGCATCGGCATCAAGCCTAGAAGGCGCTCACGTGGTGGTAGTGGATGACGTTTTGAATTCCGGCGCAACGCTGCTTTATGCCCTGTCCTACTTTCTGACGGCGTCCATGGGACGAATTACCACGGTGGTCCTTGTGGACCGCAACCACAAACGCTTCCCGGTCAAAGCTGACATCAAAGGAATTTCGCTAAGCACTGGGCTGCACGAGCGCGTTGAGGTCGATTGGAATAGCCCCTGCGCTACGTATTTGGTCTGATTAAGCCCGCCAAGGCCTCGATAACCTGCTCGGTGGGGCTCTGGTCCACCGCAATTTTGTGCTGCGCAATTTGGTAGAAATGCTGGCGCTCAAACAAGTGCTTTGCTATAAATTCCCCTAAATCCTGGTCTGCAACTCCCAATAATTGCGGACGCTTTATACCCCGAGATCGGCTAGCAGCCAAGCGTTGATGCAGCCAACTTGGAGAGGCCCTCAGGTAGACGGCTTGCCCCTTAGAAACCATCCACTCGGCATTGTCGTAGTAGCAGGGAGTTCCGCCTCCGCAGGAGAAGATTCCGTCGAAGTTCTGATGCTCTAGGAGCAGCTTCCGCTCCAGTTTGCGAAAGGCCAACTCCCCGCGCTCGCCGATGAAATCAGAAATAGTCATGCCCGATTCTTCGATGATAATCTTATCTAAATCCTTGAATTCCAGGTTTAAATTTCGAGCCACTTGCCGACCGATGGACGTTTTTCCCGAGCCCATATAGCCCCACAAATACCAGGTGTTCATTAGTCCTTACAAATCTAGGTATGGGCCCTCTGTTTTTGTGCAATTGAACTATATTTGCAGCCTCGTTAGCGAAACGACTCGATAGCTCAGCTGGTAGAGCAATACACTTTTAATGTATGGGTCCTGGGTTCGAATCCCAGTCGAGTCACTAAAACGTTCTTGATCATGAAAGTGTCGCCCTGGTGGTGAAATTGGTAGACACGCCACCTTGAGGGGGTGGTGAGCTATGCTTGTGCTGGTTCGAGTCCAGTCCAGGGCACTTTTTTGGTCTAACTATTGCAGTAGTGCTGCCCATGAAGATCTTTGGTCTGCTTTTAGCAATATTAGGTTTTGGAACCATGGCTTCTTGCCAAAACACCCCAACTAAAATGAGCACTACACCCTTTGCTGTGGAACGAACCGACGCCGAATGGCGATCCATCCTTACTCCGGAACAATTCAAAATTCTACGCCAGAAAGGGACCGAGTACCCTGGCACCGGTAAGTATGACAATCATTTTGAGCCAGGAACCTATACCTGCGCGGGCTGTGGAGCCTCTCTGTTTGTCAGCAACCGCAAATTTGACGCTCACTGTGGATGGCCCAGTTTTGACCAACAGGGCCCCGAATCCAACGTAATTGAGAAGCCCGACTACAGCCATGGTACGGTCCGCACGGAGATTTTATGCAAAAAATGCGGAGGCCACTTGGGCCATGTATTCAACGATGGTCCGACTGCGACCAAACTTCGGTACTGCGTGAACAGCGCCTCCCTTGAGTTTGAGAACGATGCTAAAAAATAGACTCATTGCACTATCCGCAGCAAGCTTTTTGGCATTTGCTTGCGAAGAAGGAGTATTCTGTACCCAGGAATTCCGCAGCGTTGGTTTTAATTGGACTGGAGCCAGTCTGCCTGATTCCGTGTACACAGTCAATGCGCGCACGGGAGATACCCTTACTGCTTTAGACAAGGGCTACGAAACTTATTTTGCGGTGGTCGACGACTCCCATATTAAATCGCTGAGCACAGAGGGCGACAGCCTAAAAACAACCGTACTGGATTCCACTGGGGCCGTTCTAGCGAGCGTATGGTATGTAGTAGGGCGAGACAGCTGCCATATCGTATTCCGCTCCGGTCCTGAATTTCTGCCCTAAGTCCTTGACCAAAGCCAATTTTGAAGTATATTTGCAAACCAAAATCGGGCGAATAGCTCAGCTGGTTCAGAGCGTCTGCTTTACACGCAGAGGGTCCGGGGTTCGAATCCCTGTTCGCCCACCCCAAAGAAGCCGCCTAAGTGCGGCTTCTTGCTTTTAGGGAATCGCCCAAAGGGCCTATAAGAGAGAGAACTGAAGCCCACCCTTCGAGACTTTAATGCAATAAAAAAGGAGGCTCGTGAGCCTCCTTTTCGATTCCGTAGTTGAATACTACTTTGTTACCGTGTAGCCTTGGGATTCTAGCCAAGCAATGTGGTGGTCAATTTCAATCTGTGCGCGCTTCTCAATCTCCTTCTCGCAAGAGATGATGAGGCCTTCTAATTCTTCAAAATCAAACTTGCCTAAAAACTGATTACGAAAGGTAGTCTTAAGGGTTTTATTTCCGTTTTGGTTGTCGCGAAAGTGCTGAACGAGCTGTGATGGGGTCATGCTAATAAAATTATTTAATTTGAATTTTTAATAAGTCAAATATAGTGCCAACTATTTGGCAAAAACAAATCATGAATTCACTAATAATTCAGAATGCTCTTAATCGCAGAATCAAGTCGCTCCTGCGGTAGAAAACCCCGCTCAAGTTCCGCCGCAAAAGGAATCGGAGTATCAGAACTTGACAGCACCGATACCGGCGCATCCAAGACCGCGAAACAACGCTGCTGAATTTCGGATGCAATGGAACTACCTATGCTGCCTAAAAAAGTGTCTTCTTGCACCACCAAGCATCGGTTTGTTTTGCGCACGGAATTTTCTAAGGTATTCCAGTCCACCGGACGCAGAGAAACCAGATCAATGAGCTCTATTAAAGTGCTGGGATTAGTTCGCATCCAATCCTGAACCCAATGAATAGCGGAACCATAGGCAATTACCGTGAGATCCTCGCCAGGCTTAACAAGCACCGCGCGGTCCAATGGCAGGGTGTAGTATTCCTCTGGAACTTCTTCTTCAAAGGAGCGGTAAAGGTTTTTGTGTTCAAAAAACAAGACGGGATTAGGGTCTTCAAAGGCACGAAGCAGCAGGCCCTTTGCCTGGGAGGGCGTTGAAGGATAGACCACCTTGAGTCCCGGAACTCGAGCAAACCAAGCCTCCGTTGACTGGCTGTGGAATGGCCCTGCGGCCATGCCAGCGCCCGTGGGCATGCGAATCACCATATCGACCGACTGACCCCAGCGGTAGTGAAGTTTTGCTGCTTGGTTGCAAATCTGGGTCATGGCCTCAGTCACAAAATCACTGAACTGCATTTCGACCATGGACTTAAAGCCCTCAACCGCCAAACCAACTCCTGCTCCTACAATGGCCGATTCGCAGAGCGGAGTATTGCGAATTCGAGCAGATCCAAAGCGCTCCAGCAAGCCATCAGTCGCCTTAAAAACACCTCCGTACTCCGCAATATCTTGGCCCATAAAGACCAAATTATCGTGCCGCTCTAGGGCCTGACCCAAGCCTTCATTGATGGCGTCAATAAGCCGCAGCCTTCTGGTTGATTCGGGGGCAACCTCATGGCTTGGCTCGGAGGCGATGGGCGCATACACGTCCGCAAGTTCAGCCTGCTCGCTATAGTGCGGCTTGGGTTCCTCGAGCGCCAAATTAAGCGACTCCAAAACATGCGCAGCGAGCTCCTCTTCGAGCGCCTTAACCTCTTTTTCTGAAGCCACTGCTGCCTTTATAATACTGCTGCGGTAGCGCAGAATAGGATCCTTGGATTGCCAGGATTCAATCATGCCCTCGGGGTAGTATTTCGTTCCAGAAGCCTCTTCGTGACCGCGCACTCTGAAGGTCATACACTCCAGCAAAATCGGACGTGGATTTTCTCGTATGGATTGCGTTAGTTCGCGCGATGTTTTGAGGACCAGATCAAGGTCGTTCCCATCAATGGTATGCGATTCCATTCCATAGGCTGGACCTTTGACGGCAAACGAATCAAAAACAAACTGCTCACGAGACGGAGTGGACAGGCCCCATTGGTTGTTTTCGACCACTATTAATACCGGAAGCTTCCAGACGGCCGCCACATTTAAGGCCTCATGAAAATCACCTTCTGAGGCTCCGCCATCGCCAGTAAAAACCAGGACGCATTTGCCCTCTCCGCGAATGCTCCGCGCAAGGGCGAGACCGTCGGCTACGCCAAGCTGTGCGCCGAGGTGCGAAATCATGCCAAAAATTCGGTGTTCGCGGGTCCCAAAATGAAAGGAGCGATCGCGGCCCTTGGTGTAGCCACTTGCCCTTCCCTGAAACTGTGCAAAAAGCTTGACTAAGGGCAGGTTCCGTGCAGTAAAGACCCCAAGGTTTCGATGCATCGTACAAATCCATTCGTCTTCGTGCATTGCCAGCGTGGTACCGACGCTAACGGCCTCTTGACCGTAGCTAGAAAACCACTTAGAAATGCGACCTTGACGCAGGGCTATGAGCATGCGCTCCTCGACCGCGCGCGGGAGAAACAGGGAACGGTAGAGTTCAAGACTTGGTTTGAGTTTCATAGTGCAAAGGAACAACGAGTCCTATCTTTGATTTATGCAACTCCCAACCCTTTCGCTACGCCAATGGACTCAAGGCAGTCCAACGGATCAAATTGCCTTTTCGGAGGCCCTTGGCCAGGCATTTCGCAGCCTCGGATTCGCGGCTATTATAGACCACGGCTTGATTGCCCAAGAGCGAGAAAACCTCTACTCGGCCGTGCAGCAATTCTTTGAGCTGCCTGAGCACACAAAAAATACGTTTATAAAGGATGGAGCAAAGGGGCAGCGTGGTTTTACCCCCTTTAAAGTGGAGCATGCCAAGGGCGAAACGTCGGCTGACCTCAAGGAATTCTACCAATGGGGTCCGATGAATGCAGCAGAGCGCGGACTCATGCCCAACCTCTTAGTCGGCACTCAGGTGCAGGGACTTGACGAAGTAATTAGTCAGTCCTACCGCAAATTGGAATCCATAGGCAACGAACTCATGAAGGCAGTGGCCCTGCATATTGGGGTGGACCGTGAATTCTTTAGCGAGCCCTTAGCCGCCGGTCATTCGATCTTTCGAGCCATACACTACCCTGCCCAACCAGCACTCCCCGAAGATGGAATTCGGGCTGCTGCGCACGAAGACATCAACCTAATTACCCTGCTCATGGGCGCATCCGCAGAGGGGCTAGAAGTAGTTTCTGAGCGGCAGTGGGTTCCCATTCACGTGACCAACGACGCGATAGTAATCAATGTGGGCGACATGCTGCAGCGCCTGACCAACGGAATGCTTTCGAGCACGACCCACCGCGTAGTGAATCCGACGGCAGAAAAACGGCATCTACCGCGCTTTTCTATGCCATTTTTTGTGCATCCCAAAGAAGACATGCCCCTGAACTGCCTCGAGCACTGCATCAGCACAGAGCGCCCTAAGGCTTTCAGCGACATCACCGCGGGCGCCTACCTGCACGAGCGCTTGGTCGAAATCGGACTCGCCTAAGCGGTGCGCATTGACATTGTTACGCTTCTACCTGAGCTGATTCGCAGCCCTTTTGAAGCTTCGATACTAAAACGGGCGCAAACCAAGGGCTTGGTCGAGGTTCATTTGCACGACCTCCGCGAATTTGGTCGCGGCAAGCACAAGCAGGTCGACGACTACGCATTTGGCGGTGGTGCCGGCATGGTCATCAAGGCCGAACCCCTTTTTGAATGCATCGAGGGCCTTTTGGCCGAGCGCGACTACGACGCCGTGGTCTACACCTCTCCAGACGGGCAAACCCTAGACCAGCCCATGGCTAACCGAATGTCTTCGTTTACCAATTTGCTTTTGGTTTGCGGACATTATAAGGGAATTGACCAACGCGTTCGCGACAGGCTCATTACCCACGAAATTTCAATCGGAGACTACGTACTTAGTGGAGGGGAATTGGCCGCAGCCGTAATTGCCGATGCGCTGATTCGGTTGATTCCGGGCGTGCTCAACGATGAAACTTCTGCGCTAACGGACTCCTTTCAAGATAATTTACTGGCGCCTCCGGTCTACACGCGCCCGGCCGAGTTTCGCGGCATGAAGGTTCCGGAAGTGCTGACCTCGGGGAACTTTACGCTCATAGACCAATGGCGCAGCGAACAGGCTTTGAGCCGTACCCGAGAGCGAAGGCCAGACCTTTTGGGGGAGTAGGCTATCTTAGGGTCATGACCAAGCATCTCCTTTTGGGGGCCTTTGCCGGACTTTCCCTTTCCGCTTTGGCACAAATTTCTGTGAGCCATATTGATCCATTTATTGGAACTGGAGGGCACGGACATACCCACCCCGCCGCAACGGCGCCCTTTGGCATGGTCCAAATTGGACCTGATACCCGCCGCGACGGATGGGACGGCTGCAGCGGATACCATTACACGGACTCCACGGTTTGGGGTTTCAGCCATACGCACTTGAGCGGAACCGGCGTCGGCGACTATGGAGACTTTCTGTTCAAGCCCTGGGGCGGAACTTTTAAGGATTCTCCCGTGGAATTCGATAAAAATAGCGAGCGCACAAGCGCAGGCACCTACTCCCTTCGCCTTGCCAACGGAACGCAAGCGGAATTCACCGCCGCAGAACGCGGAGGATTTCATCGATACCAGTATGCCGAAGATCAGGCCCCAGAGTTATGGATTGATTTGAACTACCGAGATCGGGTGCTTCGGGCTTCGGCGACTGCGGAGGGTCAAGTGCTGCACCTTAAACGGGTAAGCCAAGGATGGGCCAAGGAGCAGCATGCCTACCTCGCGGTGCTCTTGCCAGTCGGTGCGGTGGTTGACGTTGTCGATTCACTGCACGTTCGGATTCAGTTGCCCTCGCGCACCGCAGAATTGGCGGTTGGCTTCTCTGGAGCCGACGACCAAGGGGCACAGCGAAACCTTCGCGCAACCCTGGCTTCGTCGCGAAATTTTGATGGCTGTGTTGCACGCACCACCACTTTGTGGCAAGCGGAATTGGATCGGGCACAGGCTTACGGCGGAACGGAATCATCCAAAAGAATTTATGCTACGGCGCTTTACCACGCGTTCAGTGTTCCGAATTTATGGAGCGATGTCGACGGCCGCTACCGCGGCATGGACGGCAGAATTCACCAAGACTCCGAGCATGCACACTATACTGTTTTCTCGCTCTGGGATACCTACCGAACCGCGCATCCGCTCTATGCCTTGATTCAACCGGAGCGAACCAAAGACTTCATCGCCACGATGCTCGACCATTTTGACCAGTCGGGCCGCCTACCGGTCTGGGAGTTGGCCGCGAACGAGACCGACTGTATGATTGGCTACCACAGCGTGAGCGTGTTGGCCGATGCTCAAGCAAAAGGCTACGCCATGGATTCTCAACGGTTGATGAAAGCCATGATTACTACCGCAGCAAGTCCTGTTTTTGGTATTCCAACCTACCGAAACAATGGCTATTTGAGCATTCAAGACGAGTCCGAGAGCGTGTCAAAAACCTTGGAATACGCCTACGACGACGCTACCATTGCCTGGACTGCAGCCCGGCTAGGTCGCGGCGATGAGGCAGAGCATTTTTGGCGGCGCAGCCAGGGCTGGGTTAGCTTGCTTGACCCTGAAACGGGCCTAATGCGTCCGCGCGACAACGGAGACTTTATGGCGCGCTTTGAGCCGCGCGAAGTCAACAGCCACTACACGGAGGCCAATGCATGGCAGTACAGCTTTGCCCCGGTGCACGATTTAGCCCGCTGGCAGCGGATTCTCGCTGCACAGGGACGCAGCCTTGAAGGCCAATTGGACGCTCTATTTTCGGCCCCTTCTGCGACCGTCGGACGCGAACAAGCAGACATAACCGGTTTGATTGGCCAGTATGCCCATGGCAACGAACCCTCCCACCACATCGCTTGGCTGTATTCCGCCACCAATAAGGCGAGCCAGGGACAGGAGCGCATCGGTGAAATACTGAAAACCATGTACAGCGACAAGCCCGACGGATACCAAGGCAACGAGGACTGCGGCCAAATGTCTTCATGGTACGTGATGAGTTCTTGGGGAATTTATCCCTTAGTGCCTGGCGAGGCGCGGTATGCGGTGGGCGCGATGCACTGGGACCGCGTGGAGCTTCGTGCCACAGGACTCCGTACCGACTTGGAGCGGGTCGGGAGTGGCGCCTACTTCAGGGGCTATGGGCACTCCACCAACCCAGGCCAGGTGCTTGCCCAGAGTTTTTTGGATCACGACGATCTGATCCAGTCCAAATCCTTTGCGATGCATCATACGGAATCCGCTATGGTATTGATTCCCTACCGCAACGTGGCGCACGGAATAAGCGGTGAAATCAGTCCCGCTCCGAGAATCCGAGTGGCCCGGCGCTTTGAGACCGAAACCACCGCGTGGATTGATGGGATTGAAGAAACCCTAAGTGAAAGCCGCCGATTGGAACGTGGCGACGGACTGACGCAACACCGCTCGGTCGCACTGAGTACTAAAAAACCCAACGACTGGACGGCCCAAATCACCTCGGGGAATCCAAACCCACAGTACAACCCCGGTTCCGCAAGTATAGTAGACGGCGTGCTGGGCGATGTGGATTGGCGCAAAGGCGAATGGACCGGCGTTCAAGGCGAAGACCTGATTGTCGAACTCCGCAGCAGCAAAAAGAAGGAAACCAAAGAGGTCGAGGTTGAAATTGGTTTACTAAAGGACATCAAGTCATGGATTGCTCTGCCCAGTCATATCGAAGTATTGGCACATTTTGCCAATGGACGTAGCAGCAAGGGACGAATTGATTTACAATCTAGAGCGCTTTCTGAGGAGCCTAGCACCATTTTGCGAGGCATCGTGGTCTTGAAGTCCCGCAAAAAGAGCGAACTCACCTCGGTCACCATTCGCCTAAGCAACCCTGGAAGCATGCCGGAATGGCATCCTGGCAAAGGCGGAGCTTCATTTATTTTTTTGGACGAAATCACCCTGCGGGTTCTCTAAGTCGCGCCTTTAGAAAATGAACAGACTATTGCTGCTTTTTGGGCTTTTTCTGGCGGCCTCTGCTTGGGCGCAGCGCCTCCCAAGCCCGCCAGCCAATGGCCTGTACCGCACCGACGTCGTTCCGCGCATCGACATTACGATTCCTACCGACAGCCTAGCCGCCATTTTTGCGAACGTTACGAGCGATTACGAATACCACGCAGCCTTTGCCTATACCGCTCCAGGCTTAAGTCTTTCGGGCATCGAGGTCGGATTTCGCCTTAGGGGGAACACCTCGCGCACCAGTGCCAAAAAGTCTTTTAAAATATCGTTCAACAGCTTTGTGTCCGGTGCCCGAGTTCAGGGCGTCAAAGAACTGAACCTCAACGGTGAACACAACGACCCGAGCATCATGCGGGCCCGGATCGCTTGGGAACTGGCTCAGGATGCCGGCATGCCGGCTCCGCGCGTGAACCACGTGCGCCTTTTTGTTAACGGCCAGCCCTACGGACTATACGCCAACATAGAGCACTACAACGACGACTACGTCGAGCACCGCTTTGCCCGTGACGCCGGAAACCTTTATAAATGCTTGTGGCCGGCGGATATGGCCAACTTGGGCACAGACCCTAACAGCTACAAGCTCATGTCGGGCGGACGGCGGGTCTACGAACTTAAAACCAACGAAACAGTCGACAACTACAGCGGACTCGCACGCTTTGTGACCGCCCTGCACGCCACGACGAGCACCCAGGCCTTGTGCGCCCTAGATACGGTGTTCAACGTCAATAGCTACTTAAAATGGCTGGCCTGGGAGGTCACAACGGGCCATTGGGACAACCACTCGTTCAATAAGAATAACTTCTACCTCTACGAAGACCCCGCAAGCGGCCTGATGGAATTCATCTCCTACGACGCCGACAATACCTTTGGTATCGACTGGTTCAACATCAACTGGGCGACGCGCTCGCCAATTCAGTTCGGAACCTACCCGCTTTACACTAAAATCGTCACCAACCCCGCGGCGCAGCGTCGTTTGAAGCTGTTTCTCAACGAATTCGGAACCCTGGCCGGGTCTGCAGCATGGCGTGCCCGCAATGAATTACTAAGGGCCCAGTTGGCCCCCTTGGTCGAAGAAGACGTGTACCGAACCATGGACTACGGATACGATTCGCTGGACTTTTGGAACGCCCTGGACGTCGCTGGAGGCGCCCACGTCAAATCAGGAATTCACCCCTTCATGACTTCACGAATAGCTGCGACAGCCGGGCAAGTTCCGAGCGGCAACGTCGAGCCAATCGTCTTTTCGCCTCGCCTGTCGGGCCATGGGGGCATTGGGGCTATTCCGGTGCAAGTCGAAGTCTGGGACGAGTCCAGTCCTACCGTGGTGCTGCACTACCGGCCGAGTGGAGGAACCTGGCAATCCCTCACCCTCTTTGACGACGGAACCCACGGCGACGAGCTGGCAGGCGACCGGCTCTACGGCGGTGTTATCCCTGCGAGCGTCGGCGGAATCACCTACTACGTGACCGCTACTGACGACCAAAACGCCTCGACCTCTGCTCCCTGTAGCCCCGCATTTTGGGCCACCTACGCGCAGCCCAACGTACTGATCAATGAGGCCTGCAGCGACAATGCTACGGGCCCGGTCGCTCCGAACGGTTCGCGCGAGGACTGGATTGAGTTGCGCAATCCAAGCTCGAGCCCCTTGAGCCTCAACGGGCTCTTTTTGAGCGACAACGATGCCATTCCCGGCAAGGCTTCGCTCAACGGCCAGAGCATTCCCGCCAACGGCCGCCTCCTTTTTTGGGCTGCGGGCGGAACCGGCTTCACCCGGGCACTCGACTTTAAACTGGACAAAGACGGCGAGGGTTTGGCCCTGAACGCCCAATCGAACGGCAGCTGGGTGCGCCTGGACGAAGTACGCCTCCCTCCCCTCATGCCCGATCAGTCCTTTGGCAGACGTCACGACGACGCCTTTACCTGGGTCGTGTTTGATCAGCACTCAAGCCCCAATGGAGCCAACTCCGGAGTATTAAACGCGCCTGAGGCCAGTCTGCGTGCTGGGCTGCTCGCCTACCCCAATCCTTTTGCTTCTGAGCTGTCGCTGGTGAATTCGGGCGCCACAGAACTCGTCGTAACCGTATACAACGCCTTTGGGCAGCTTCTTGAGCGGCACCGAATTGAGGCTGGTGGGACGCTTCGGCATACCGACGTAGGAGCGCCCGGTCTGCGCATTCTGCACTGCAGCAACGGCCAAACCATCAAGGTACTCAAGCACGAGTAACCGGCTACTCGCTGCTCGTGCGGCGGCGACGAAGCACGTCGTAGCGCAACCACACAGCCCACGCGGCGTATGCGGATACTTTATAGCCCACGTAGCCGTCGAGAATTCCGCCCCGAAGCACGAAGTGCTTGAAAAACCTCCAGGCCGGCTTAACCATCGTGTGGTAGGGCGTGACGCGCGGAGTGCGCGCATGGTAGTCGCCCGCCTGCCACTCGGCGTAGCGGCGAAGCTTGGCCTCCCAGGAGGGCAAATCCACGAAGGTGTTGTGGTTCATACGGTGCTTCAGTCGCCCGATGCGGCCCGTGGCCTCAATTTCAGAATGGACTTGCTTGGGCGCGTAGCGGCAACGGTCGCGTTGAAAGAGGCGAATTACCTTGTCTCCCTGCCAGCCCGAAAAGCGCACGCGGCGTCCGAGGAAGTGGTTGGCCCGGTAGATCCAGTAGCCGTCGTGCGGCTCCGCGGCCGAACTAGCGCGCCATGCCGCAATTTCAGCGTGCAACTCAGGGCTTAGCCATTCGTCTGCGTCGAGCAGCAAAATCCAAGGGTGGGCCGCCTGCGGAATCGCCCAATTCTTTTGGGATGCGGAATTCTCGTATTCCCTAGCGATGATTCGCGCACCCATGCCCTCGGCAATGGCGCAGGTCGCGTCGGTCGACAGAGAGTCGACCAGGAGCAGCTCGTCATAGAGTCCGCGGCAGGAACCAATGCAGCGAGTGAGGCTGTCGGCCGCATTCAGGGTGGGAATGATGAGGGTGACCTGCTTCACGATGCGCAAGGTAGCGACCGACAAAAGAGTATCCTACTAGGCATTTTTATGAACCCCAGACCAAGGCAATTGCCAAAGCGACGTACAGCACAAAGTAGAGCACATACTTTGCCTCAAACCTCTCTCCAAAGCGAATGCGAAAAGCCGAGACATTAACCAGTACGTTAAAGTTGGTGAGTATACTATGCACAATGACTCCTCCCCACCAAAGTGCTGCGCCCGAAAGGGCTTGCCCGACGGAGCTTAGGACGGACTGTTCGGCCATGTTTCGCCACATTAGACGGTCGTTCCAACGACCGTTCCGCCGAAGTAGGGCCCAACCAATGGCCAAGATTAAGACGCCCCATTCCGTGGATATGAGGGTTCTCCAGAATCCGAATTCATGAATTGCGATTCCGTACAACGGAAAATAGGTGCCCCAAATGATACCCACGAGAAACGGGAGGAAGCGCAATGCGCCTTGCTGGCGAACCCAAAGCCCGCGATCCCGCCATAGAATTGCGATTTGTGCCGCGAGCAATAGGGCTATGACCACTAATCGAAGAGGTGAAATGAGTTCGCCAAGCAACCATCCGACGGCTACGGCGACCATGAGGTGAAGGCTTCCGCCGAAAAACACGAGTTGGGCCGGCATTGAGCGGATACTAAGCGTGAATAAAACAAGGCCCAAGCCACCGAAAATCCCGAGCCCCAGAAGTATCAATGAGCTGAAGTCCAGTTGCCCGTATGCCGCGCCGAGGCTATTGGGCGCCAAGATGGCGGTTCCGAGGTGCACCCACACGATGACCATCACTGAGCGAAGGAGCACAAAACGCTGGGGGTACTCCGCCATTCCCGGGCTGCGCCAAAGGGTATTGGCGCGGCCAAACAACACCAAACTAAGCGTTTCGGCGGCTACGGCTAGGGTGAGTAAAAGCGTTGGGGATTCGATAGGGTACATAACGTGTACCACACTTAAGTTTGTAGAATGCTCGCCAAAGGTACTGAGGTTAACCTCGACGCACTGCGTATCGAAATTCAACGGCGTTTTGGCCGCCCCATTCGTACTAAAACGGACTGTCAGCTCCTTGAAGAACGACTCTACGACGAACTCGGAAGCATGGTGTCGTACAATACGCTGCGACGGTTTTTTGGCTTGGTTCCCGGCGGAACCCCTCGGGCTGCCGTGCTTGACATTTTAAGTACCTACTGCGGATTTGCCTCCTTTAATGAGTTTTCGCTCGATGTTCGAAGATTTCAGTTTTACCAAGACTGGACGCAAACCATTGACCGCGTTCACTGGCCTGAGCAGGAACGGGACGCCCTTCTTGCGCGCATTGCCAAGGAGGACTTCAACGCCCAAACCATTTTTTTGTGGATACTCTATAAACTCACCACGCATGCACCTATTACCGACTGGTTCTACTGGCTCGACCACCCCCTGTGGGATGGTGGAGAGCTCACTAAGGCGCAATTGGTCTTCTTCTCCAACAGTATGGCCGACGAATTTCGAATGCGGCTTGCCCATAAAGCAGAAATAGAGATTCTGTTCTCGAATCCTCGGGCGTTTCGCTTTGTCTGCCACTTTTTTGCCGACTACGAAACCATTCAGAAGGGATACATGGCCAATGCCGTCGACGCCATGGCCCAACGAATCGACGTGCCCCTGTACTACCACGGATTGCGTATCATGCAGCACTTCTTGTCGGGCAACTGGGACGCAATCAAACCCCACGCCCTCGCAGCAATGGAGCATGGTCCTCACGAAGGCGACTATCCGATTCTTCTCGGACGCTACTTCTGCGCGCGATTTTGGGTTCACTATTTAGACTTCGGATCCTGGGATCCACATCTCACTCGCGACTACCTCGACTGTGCGAAAGGTCTGGATCCATACTTCCACTACCTTCTCGGAATGGAATTTTTACCCATCGCAAGCATTATGGGCTTTAACACCCCCGTGTTTCAGATTATGAAATCGGGAATTTTTGAATTCAACCTTCGAAGCACCTGGTCTGCAGCCGTAGACGCCGATCTTTCACGACTGGCGCTCATGCTTGCGGAATCCCAGCAAGGCAATGTTGAAGGGTACCTCGGGCTGCGAGCGCAACTTCAGACTGACTTCTGGTACAAAGCCTACCGGCGCTACATGCAGGCCCTTTGCCACGCGGCCGAACTATTTATCGGAATTCCGACTGCCGAATTCTCCGAGAGCTACAATCTCTTTCCGGGAATCCAGAGGGCCGTAGCCCTTCGAACGGTTCAAGCATAAAAAAAGCCCCGAAGGGCTTCTGATTGGGTTTGGTGTGAAGCCCTTGGGCTTGTACAAATATGGTACAGCATATGTACCTCAATGGGTACGAAATGGGTACATTTCATTCACAAGCTGGCAGGTAGCGCCAACCCTGCTCTACCGGACTTGCCTGAATTAACCCCCAATGCAGCAGCACGGCAAGCCCGTCTTCTACCTCCCTGATTGGGAGCTTTGAGGCCCTCGCCAACGCAGAGGCACTAATAGGACTTTGACCAAGCAACTTGAGTAGATCCAATTGAAACTCGTTGGCCTGAACGGCCTCCTGAGAACGCAGCGACATGGCTTCAAGCAGTACCCGGTTGGCCTTGAAATTTGCCGCGCCACGCCGCACGAAGGCCAGCCAGTGCTCCGTGCCTTCAATTTGAGCCTCATGGGGCCGAACTACTGAGGGTGGAACAGTCACCACGAGCACCAATTTACCGTCCCAGCGTTCCTGCTGCGCAGTACATGGAACTTCGGGGCGCGTAAAGCGCTGTGCAGCACCCTCAATCATGTGAAATTCCTCTTCTACGTTGCAGCCCGCAACAGAGCCGTTGTCGCGCACCCCGATTGCGATGCGCCCACCCTCCCCGTTGGCAAAGGCAACGAGGGTTTTTGCAATTTTTTGCTGGCTGTCGATGCGCAACTTAAATTCTAGCGTACCGGATTCTTCGCGCTGCATGAAACTAAGGTAGAACGTAACTTGTTCCAGTAATAAAGGTTCCTATGGCTAAAGAAAGCAGCAGCGTCGATATTTTTAAGGATGCCCCCAAACACGGCTACCAAGAGCCAGCAATTGACGTAGACGCAGAAGCGTTTAAAGCAGTAGTAGAGAGCCGCCGAAGCGTGCGAATTTTTACCGAAGACGCAATACCCGAGGAGGTTATGCGCGAGTGCCTTCGCCTCGCCCTGCTTGCCCCCAACTCGAGCAACCTCCAGGCCTGGGAATTTTATTGGGTCCGCGATACTGAGAAAAAAGCCAAACTCGTGGAGTACTGCCTCAACCAACCCGCGGCGCGAACCGCCCAAGAACTTATCGTGGCCGTTGCCCGCCCAGACCGCTGGCGCCTGACCAATGCCCTCATGCTGGCCAAGTTTGACGAGAGCCGCAAGGTTCGGCTCAAGGCAGCCTACCAGTACTACCGCAAAATTGTTCCTTTGGCCTACAATATGGGGCCTTGGGGCATCTATGGTCCGTTTAAATCGCTGTGGGTCTTTCTAGTAGGCCTTTATAAGCCTATTCCGCGCGGACCATTTTCTCGCAGTGGTATGGCGACCTGGGCCCAAAAGTCTACCGCACTAGCATGCGGAACCCTCATGCTCGCCCTCCGTGCCCAAGGCTACGACAGCTGCCCCATGGAAGGCATGGACGGACTCCGGGTGAAGCGCTTGCTGCATCTCCCAAAGGATGCCCAAATATGCATGGTTATCTCGGCTGGTAAGCGAGCCTCTACCGGAGTCTATGGACCGCGAGTGCGGTTCGACCGCGACCTTTTTGTGCACGAAGTTTAGGCTGTAAAAAACTAGGATCAGTAATCCTTTGCCTACTTCGTATCCTGCGGGCCCTTGCGCATTCCGCCACGAATATTGAGCCACTCAACCGCCAGAGAAAAGCCCACGGCAATGTAGATGTATTCCTTAGGCAAGTGGTATCCAGCTGATTCGGCCACCAGCATGAAGCCGATAAGTATCAAAAAGGCAAGAGCCAAAATCTGGAGGGAAGGGTGCTTTTCAATGACCTTAGAAACGGGCCCACTGAACTGAAGCATCACAAACATGGCCACGACAATTGCGGCAATCATGATTTGCAAATTATCGGTCATACCAATTGCGGTAAGGATGGAATCAAAACTAAATACGATGTCAAGCAAGGCAATTTGCACAATTATTCCCGCAAAGCTCTTGGCTACATTGGTGTTTTGACCATGCTTGGCACCTCCTGCTTCCATAACCTCATAGATCTCCTTGGTGGCCTTCCAGAGCAAAAATACCCCACCGGCGAAGAGCACTAAATCCCTGCCGCTAACAGGATGCTCCTTGATTTCAAACAAGGCTTCTTGAAAGCCCATGATCCACGTTATCGACAAGAGCATCAAGACCCTAAAAACTAAGGCTAGTGCAATACCCAACCTGCGGGCCTTCTTGCGAATTTCGCTGGGAAGCTTATTCGTTAAGATGCTAATAAATATGATGTTATCCACACCCAGAACAACCTCCAAAAAGGTCAGGGTCAAAAAGGCTAAGGCGAGCTCCATGGAGCAAAAGTACTAGTCAATAACGGCAATTGGTATGCGCTGCAGCGAATGCTGTGCATTCCAAACCAACCAGTAAATTCCCGCCGATAGTGTCGGTACTTGAACCCGGCCGTCAACCACAGGAACTTCCTTGAGCAGTCGGCCGTCGAGGGCATACCAACGGCAGTAAGCCGGAGGTACAGGCCCTAGGTTAGAGTAACTAATCTGAGAGCCAGAACGCACGGGATTGGGGAACCAGCTCGCATCAACGGGCTGAACTTCTGCCTCACTTAACTCACTCAATCTATGGATAATTGTGTCTGCGGTTCCGCAGTTGGACTGCACAATTAAACGCACGCTGTAGCCAAGCTGCGCCACCGGGTAGGCATGATTGAGAATTGGCCCACCGCTGCCTGCGCCGCCATCTCCCCAAACCCAGGTGTAAGAGACCGCGCCCACGGAATTGCTCGCGTCAAACTCCACCGTCATTCCACTGCCATTGGAACTTAAAATCCGGAAGGTGAAGTAGGCAATCGGCTTGGAGCACGCCACCACAGAAAGCGTTTGGCTGAAGGTGTTGCCGCAAATATCAGTAGCCGTGAGAATTACACTATAAGTGCCTCCCGCGGCATAGGTGTGGGTCGGATTGGCACTTGCTGAAGAGTTTCCATCTCCAAAGGTCCAACTAATGGATGAAAATTGAGCCGGATCGCTTGGCCCCGTAAAGTTCACGACCAGTCCATTGACACTGTTTCCGACAGAACCCAGCCCGCCCGTGCATACGTTGATGGACTGCACTATCGTGTCTAACTGGCCGCATCCGTCGGTAACAATTAGCGAAATTGGGTAGGTGCCGAAGGTCGCAAAAGTATGGGTCGGGTTCAGGCCGGTGCCCGTAGCGCCCGAGCCAAAGTCCCATGCCTGGCTCACAATGGATCCCACGGAAGTTGCCGCGTCGAACAACACCGAAAGGCCCGTTGCTGCGGTGGTAAAGGCTGCTACTGGTGGCGGGCAGGGATTGGAGCAGTCTGCCGTTCCCGTGAACTTAACACCTGTAGTAAGGTTTGCTCCGCCGGTTGCCTCACTGTGCACCAAGGCCCCACTTGGATTTCTAAACTGCCAGCCGCATTCATCGCTCCAGTTTCCGTTGCTTGCGGATACAAATCGAAGTTTTATAACGTCGTTGTCGCAAACCGGTATGGTAAAATTTGCTACCGTGTCAACGTTTCCAGGGAGCAGGTCCAACATGGTGTAGGACGTCGTGTCGAAATTCACAATAACCTCCATTCGATGGTAGTTTCCTGCCGGGTTTGACTTCCATCCATCGCCAAAATCATCCTGAAGTTTAAGGGTGTAGCCACAGCCATTGGGGCAGTTGAAGGTGCTAAAGGCCACTGGGCCAAAGGACCCCGAGGTTAAGCCGCCCGCGCAACTGTCAAAAACATAGACCTGATAGCTCTGGCCTTGAGTTAGACCGGTTAAAATGTGAGGATTGCTTGTTGTGCTAACCAAGGTTCCGCTCCCAGGAGTGAATCCAACGGGACCGTATTCTAGAACGGCACTTCCTGTCGCAGAATTAGTGAAACTTACCGACGCTGTGGTAGCGGTTAGTGCTGTCGCACTCAAAGCGGTGGGTGGCGGGCAAGGCGGTGCGTTTTTAACCGTGAAGTCGTCAATGGCAATATCAGCCAACGTTGCTGGAGTAGTCGCCAAAGTGCGTGCTTTAAACCGAATACGCACAGTTTGGCTGACGTAGCCACCTAGAGAAACAACGCGTTCAAGCCATGCATTTGCCTGACCTCCTACAATGGAATCAAGAGCGACAAAGGGCGAAGTCACCGACCCTGTTTGCACTTCTACAGTCAAGGAGCCAATAGTCGTACCCAGCATATGGTACCAAAATCTAATCTCTGGAGTAGTCAGAGTATTGAGCCAAATTTGGGGAGAGGTAAGATAGGCTATCCTTGCTGATCCGGCTGGATTGCCAAATCCTGCCTCGGTGTACACGTACTTGCCAAGACCGGTAGTGTGGTCGTTTGAAGGGCCCGTGTTGAAAGTAGGCGTAGCGCCTTGGCCGCCACCCCAATGATAGATCGGGGGCGCCGGGGAACTCAAGGGAGTCCGCACCCAGCAGGGACCAACCGTAGAATTCTGGTTCCAGAACTGATTAAAGCTAGTCAGCCCGAGATCAAAACCCACTTCAAAATTCTCAACGTAGGGTGCCGCAACTACGCCGCAAAGCGTAACTAGGGTGTCGATGGTGCTCCAAGCACTTTGCAGCGTTGGGCTGCATACTTTGCGCACCGAAACAGCATACACGGTTCCTGCACTGAGGCCCGTAAGCATGAACGGATTCGTGCTGGCCGTAACGGTAGTTCCGCTAAAAGGTACCTGACCTAGTGCCCCATAGCGCACCTCGAAGGTGCCGGCACCCGTTGGATTCCAAGTCATGGTCCCGGTGGTTTGGGTCGTTGCGGTGACGGTGAGGCCTAAAGGTTTGGCGCATGACGGTACATTGGCAATCGACACGTCGTCAATGGCCACATCCACCCGGTTATTGTTGTTTGGTGAGCGGTATGCATACCAGCGTATTTGAACGGTATCGGGTAAAAAACTCGAGAGCGAAACCACAGCCTCGCTCCAGGGAGCGGTTGCCGAGGAGGTTCTCAGGGCATTGGCCCAAACTCGTGTCTCTGCTCCATTTCTAAAAACCTTGACAACCAGGCTGTCGATCTGCGTACCAAACTGGTGATAGTAAAACCGTAACTCGGGGGTGAGCAGACCCGCAAGAAGGACGTTAGGACTGCGAAGAAGCGCAACGCCGGTACCGAACTGGGCTTCACCGTGAAGGTACTTTCCGCTGCCGGTAGTGTGGTCCGAACTCGGTCCTGAGGCATTGGAAGTAAGACCCGTCGGTGTTGGTCCGCTGCTCGGACGCCACCAGTAGTTCGCCCCTGAAGGACGCGACCAGCAGGTATCAATCGCACCGTAGGCCCAGTGCGCTGCTGGTATCACAAAGCTCGGCCCGTCGAAATTCTCCACCCAAGGACTCGCAATAGGTCCGCAGTCGGTCATTGCTCTGGCGGCGTTGGACCAGCCCGAGACGCTGGTCGCACTGCAGCTGTCCTTTACACGAAACTCATAGGTTGTCGCAGGTGACAATCCGCTGATTACAAAAGGATTGGTCGATGCATTTAACTTGGTACCAGCCGCTGGTATGAATCCTGCCGAACCATAAGTTACACGCCACGCAGAGGCTCCGCCAGTCACCCAGCTCAGTTGAACAGAGGTCGCGCTCAACCGAGTTGCCACAATACTTGTTGGGTTAGGACAAGTAACGAGCTCCGCAATCGAAACATCGTCAATTGCCAAGTCACCAAGTTGGTTGTTTCCGCCAGGTCCTGCACCACCACCGCCTGCGGGTTTGGTCATTTCAAAACGCACTTCAACAGTGTCGTTAGCAAGGGACACCGGAAGAGGTATTGCCACACGAGTCCAAGAATCACCCAAATCGGTACTCGTTCCAGTATATATCGGGCTGTTCCAAGAAGTGGTGCCGTAGGCGCGCACATATACCTTGAGCAGCCCCATAGTAGTTCCAAATTGGTGTCTCCAAAAGATTAATTCTGGAGTGGAAATGCCAATTGTTCGGATGGGTGGACTATCCAAAGACGAAACCGCCCCGCCTAAACCGCCGCTCGACTCAATATAGACGTAGCCTCCATTGCCCGTAGTATGATCTGCAGCAGGGCCAGTGGCACTGCCTCCCAAACGCGTCGGAGTTGCTCCCTGCCTTCCTCCCCAGAAATAGGTCGACGTAGCCATAGTAAAACCGGTAGTAGCAGGCGTCCTAGTCCAACCTAGGGGTATCGTGGAATTTAAGTTATAAGTCCCAGCACCCGAAGCGACACCAGTAAAGGGCTCAGACCAGGGAGCCTGAATTACCTGAGCATCAAGGGTTCGAAGTCCAAAAACCATCAAAATAGCAAATGCCGCTAGCCTTAAAAGTGAGTTGCCTTTCATAATCGAAAGTTACGAAACTTTGAATGTCTCTGCCATCCTTCTTTTGAAGCCTATTTCAAAGGTTGTGAGACTCATAATTCGGAACAGTTTTTGAACTATTCCGAGCGTGAAACTCACATAAGACCCTCCAAACCTGAGATTTTGCCTAAAATAATATCTTATATTGCCCCTGTGCGAAATCTAGCAATAATATGGGGCTTGGGGGCCGCTTTGACTGCAGCCGCCCAGTCTGTGATCGTTCCCAATAAGGGTCAATGGGAGGGTAATTTTACCGCAAAAACAGCACTGAGCGACGGCGCTATATTTTGGAAGGACAACGGATACCGAGTCCGCATTGTGCACCCCAAGCATCGCGGAGGATCCATTGCCAACCCCCACTACCCCACTGCCCAATGGCCCGATCATTGGCCCGACGCCTTTGCCCTCTTTGCGGAATTTATGGGTGCCTCGACTGCTGCTACCTCTACAGGATCCAATGCAACGGAATCCCCCAGGCACTACTTAATTGGCAGTAATCCGGCAAAATGGGCCAGGGATGTGGCCGAATTTCAAGACTGGACGGTCCGCGAAGTGTACCCGGGAATTGACTTCGCCCTGCATGCCCACGACGGGGTAAAGTCCGAATGGAGGATCAGCCCAAAGGCAGACCCGCGTCAAATTAGAATTCAGTTTCGCGGAAGCCTGCCCACGATCAGTCCCGAGGGGCAGCTGCACCTGACCACCCCCATGGGCACTTGGATTGAAGAGCGACCACAGGCCTACACTTTGAGTGCCAAGGGACGTATTCCCGTGGAGGTGGCCTACAGCCTGGCCGACGACAGCACAGTCGTTTTTGAACTTGGCACCTACCGCAAAAGCGATGCCTTGGTCATCGACCCCAACCTGATCTTCTCGAGTTTTTCAGGTTCTACTGCCGACAATTGGGGCTACACCGCAACCTACGACAGCCAAGAAAACCTCTACGGCGGCGGAATCGTGTTTGATGCCGGCTACCCCACTTCAGCCGGGGCCTTTGACGCCACCTTCAACGATATTGGGGCAAGCTTCTCGACCATGGACGTTGGCATAACCAAATTCAGCGCCAACGGCTCGCAGCGCCTCTACTCCACCTACATTGGCGGAGACGGTCCAGACCAGCCGCACAGCATGATCGTCAATTCTTTGGGGGAATTGGTCATCATGGGCACGACGGGGTCGAGCAACTTTCCGACCACTGCAGGGTCCTACGACCCAATCTTCAACGGTGGACCCACCTTTAATTCTTCAACCGGGTCTCCCATTGCTTTTGACTTTGACGACGGCGTCGACCTGTTTGTACTCAAAGTCAACCCCTTTGGCAGCAACCTCAGCGCATCCACTTTTGTTGGGACCAACGGGAATGAAGGCATTAACATTGGTTTAACCCTCAACTATGGCGATGCGATACGGGGAGAGGTCGTGCTCGACGATCAGGACCAGGTCTATGTTGTGTCGACTACGGCACACAGTAGTTTTCCGCCCAACCTCAATACCAGCGGACCTACCGACGCCCTCGCTTTTTCACTGAACGCCAACCTGAGTGCACTGCGCTGGTCGCGCTTATTGGGTGGGAGCAGCAACGAGGCGGGCTACGGCATCAAGGTTGCGCCCAACGGCAAGGTCTACGCAGCAGGCGGAACCAATTCCAGCAACTTCCCTGGAACAACCGGAGGACTCCATCCCGCAGCGCGCGGCGGAATTGACGGCTGGATTACCCGCTTGAGCGCCACCGGGGCCATCGAACAATCGACCTACATTGGCACGACTAATTCCGACCAAACTTTTTTAATTGACCTCGACAAGTATGGCGCGGTATACGTTTTTGGGCAGAGCCTGGGGATTTACCCCCGTACGGCAGGTGCATGGGGAACCACCAACGGGGCCCAGTTCATTCATAAGCTGGGGCCAAACCTCGATCAGACCTTGTTCTCGACCCGGTTCGGAACCTCCAACAGCATCACCAACTTGGTTCCGAGCGCCTTTAACGTAGACCGCTGCCTCAACATTCTGCTCTCAGGATGGGGCGGCAATGTAAATGCCGGGAACGGTGGAACCACCTCGGGCTTGCCCGTTACCACCAACGCCATTAAACCCAACACCGACGGCAGCGATTTTTACTTTATGGTCCTCACACGGAATGCTCAAGCCCTATCGTATGCTACTTTTTTTGGCGGAACCTCCAGCGAGCACGTAGACGGGGGAACCTCGCGCTTTTCCCCAGGCGGAAACATCTTTCAGGCGGTCTGCGCGGCCTGCGGAGGGCAAGGCTTCCCTACCACTCCAGGGGTAGTCGGTCCGACGAGGCTCTCGGGAAACTGCAACTTGGGCGTGGTGAAAATTGACTTCGAAACCATTGTAACTGCCAATGCAAGCATCAATTTTGATGCAGACGTAGATACGGTCTGCGAGGAATTGGTAGTTCGCTTTACCAACGGATCCCTCAATGCCAACCGCTACTTCTGGGATTTTGGCAATGGGCAAACCTCTACCTTGTTTGAACCAAGCGTTCGGTTCACCCGAGGAACCTACCGAATTCGCCTGACAGCCTACGACACCATTTGCGACATCGAAGACACTGCATCCATTCTTATTGTCCACGACCGTGGAATTTTCCCCGAGGCCTCTTTTGACCAACAATACAAGGCCTGCGACCGCAACTTTGAAGTTCGCGTCCATAGTACTAGCCTTGATGCCCAGCAATTCAACTGGAGCTTTGACGGCGGCCCGACGGTGGCCGGCGATACGGTGATCCACCGGTACAACGCGCCTGGAATGCATACCATTCGGTTGATAGCTATCGACACCAGTTGCAACACCTCCGATACCGCGTTCGGGACGGTCTTTTTTGATCCGGACCTTCCGGCACCCGACGTTCGGGTGTCTCCAGACTCATGCAAAGACGGCAGAATACGCGTTAACGTGAGCTACACCCTTGACAGCATTGACTACCAGTACCGTTGGATATTCCCTAACGGGGTGGTCGATACCGGCAAGGTTGCGACCTACCGCGTTCCTGTTTCGGGCAACTACCTGGTAAAGCTTGAGCTTATTGACACGGTTTGCAATGCAATCTACCCCTATGAATTTTCGTCAGTTATTCTTCGATACGACCAGCGAGTATGGATTCCCAATACCTTCACTCCCAACGGAGACGGGCGAAACGAACTGCTTCAAATTGCCGGGAACAACTGCTT
>NSIH01000012.1 GCA_002737315.1 Flavobacteriales bacterium | reverse complement strand
GAGCAAGGTCATCAAGCGGGTGGCCAGCGAGCGCGAATGCCGCGAATTCGAAGAGCCTTTGATTTGGGGCGCCAAAGAATCCGTCTACAAAGCAGCGGGGCAGGCGGGGCTTGACTGGCGGCGCGAAATCGAGGTTCAGGGCCCCCGCCAAGCATTCTGCACCCGAGGCCGCAAGCGCTACGCGCTAGAGTCGTTTAAAATGGACCAAGACCAAGTGGTCCTTGCCCTTCGCAAACCCCTGCGCATTGTGGTTACCGGACCAGAAAGCTCAGGCAAAAGCCTTCTAGCCGCAAGGCTAGCGCGGCACTTTAGCACGCTTTGGACGACCGAAGTGGCCCGCGAATACCTCACCGAGCATGGGCCTGATTATGGACCCAAGGATCTTCTCTTGATGGCGCAGCTTCAGGCCAAGCAGTCGCAGGAACTCGCTGAATCAAGCCTTGACCTTGTTTTTGACGACACCGACCTGCTCACCTACCGCATCTGGTTTCTCGAAAAATACGGAAGGCCGTCCCCCGAAATTGAGGCCATGCCGCTTGAGGGCGACCTCTACCTTCTATGCACGCCCGACCTCGCTTGGGCTGCGGATCCACTGCGAGAATACCCGCGCGAAGCAGACCGCCAAAGGCACTTTGAACTTCATAAAGAGTATTTAGAAAAAGACGCCAAACCCTATGCCTTGGTTTCGGGCCAAGGGTCCGCACGAAAAATGAACGCCCTGCGAATTATAGAAGCCTTCGGTATACTACCTTAGCCCCAGCACAGGGGTGCCGGCGACCAGTCCGGCTGAGATGAAACCCTAGAACCTGGGCGGGTAATGCCGCCAAGGAAGTCGCGAGGCCGCTTGCAAAGCGGGCATTTCTGTGCACATTCAACGTTTAACTACCTCTGCCATGCGCAATGCGTCCTCTATTTTTCTGCTGACCGGCCTGATGCTGTCCTTACCCGCCGCCCAGGCTCAATGGATTACCAAAAAAACCTCGCCAGAGGTCTACGACAGCCTGCGCACCGCGACGCTCAACGAGATTACGCTCACCGCCAGCCGACCGGGAGCCCAGGTTCCGATGCCCCAGCTGCGGCTTAAGCCCGCCGACCTTGCCAAGCAAAACGTAGGGCGAGATGTTCCGTTTCTGATCCAGGGTATGCCGTCGTTTACCGCGGCCAGCGACGCGGGCAATGGATTTGGCTATACCTACCTGCGGTTTCGCGGAATGGACCAGACGCGCATCAACGTAACCGTGAACAACGTAGCCTTGAACGACCCGGAGTCCCACGGTGTATTTTGGGTGAATACTCCCGACCTCGGACTGAACGCCAACTCCCTGGTAGTGCAGCTAGGTGTAGGCACTTCGACCTTAGGCAGCGGGGCCTTCGGGGCCTCGCTATCATTTGAGGTTGGGGTTCCCGACGACAGCGCCAGCCATAGGCTCACGGCAACCCTAGGGTCTTTTGGCTCTGCGCGTATTAGCTACGCCTTTCACAGCGGACTTTTGGGGGATTCGAAGCGATGGTCGACCACCGGTCGAGCCACGGCAATGCGAAGCAACGGAATGATCGATCGCTCCGCAAGCCAACTGCAGAGCTACCTCTTTGGGGCACAGTACCGCTACCAAAACTTGACCTGGAGGCTTCTGCACTTTGCGGGCAGCGAGCGAACCGAGCAGGCATGGTACGGCATACCCGAATCCAAATTTCGGGGCCAAGGGGTATCCGACTACATTGCCCGCAACGGACTCCGTTCCGCCGACTCCTTAAACCTGGTTCGCAGCGGCAACACGACCTACAACTTCTACCGTTACGCCAACGAAATTGACCGCTACCGTCAAGGCCATTACCAAAGCATGCTCACGGCAATGCTGAGCAAGCGCTGGTTTTTGACCCAAACCCTCTTTGCCGTAACGGGGCGTGGCTATTTTGAGCAGTACCGCGATTTTATGAGCTACGCCTCCCTGGGCCTGCCCAATGTGACCCTTGGAGGCACGGAACTCACTGGCACAGAAGGAGTCCGCCGGCGCTGGCTCGACAACCTGAGCTTTGGCCAGGCCACCATGCTGCAGTACCGCGGCGAAGGCCTGAATTTGGTCCTTGGCGGAACCATGCTCGCCTACGCGGGCGAACACTTTGGCACCCTGCCCTGGCTGAGGAACAATCCCCTTGGCGGACTGGACGGCACGAGCAACGGCGATTTTGACGGACCCAATCCGACGAATTCCGCAAGCGACCACCAGTTCTACCACGGGAGCGGCTTAAAGGGAGATTTCTCTGGTTTTACCCGTGGCGAATACCGCCTGGGAAGGCTGGACTTTATGGCCGACTTGCAGGTGCGCAGCATTGAGTACTTGGGATCGGGAACCGACCTCGACCAGCAGGCTTATGCATTCGATGTGAATTCCTTGTTTTTCAACCCCAAAGCAGGCGTCGCATACCGTGGCAGCAGGGGCTGGACGGGACGCGGCTCGGTGGCGGTAGCCAACCGGGAGCCGATTCGCTCGGACTTTATTGACAATGCAGTGGCCCCAGGCCCTGAACGCGTCATCGACGTCGAACTCGGAATCGAAAAGCGCAGCAGCCAATTTTGGGCCGAAGCCAACCTCTACCTGATGGAGTACCAGGACCAACTCGTGCCGACGGGCGCCTTAAACGACGTTGGTGCCCTAATCCGCACCAATGTGGACCGCAGCCACCGCCGTGGACTCGAACTGGCGACGATTTGGACTCCCACAAAATCGTGGCTGTTGGGCGCGAACGCCACATTGAGCCGCAACCGCATCGACGCGTTTGAAGAGGTCATGTACGACTACGTCGACTTCAGTGAAGTGCGCACCACCTATACCAACAGTCCGATCGCCCTGTCTCCTGAGGCCATGGGCAACACCTGGGTAGAGTGGACCCGCAAAAAAATGAGCCTAAGGGCCACTCTGCACGCCGTGGGGCGCCAGTTCCTCGACAATACCGGGGCCTTGGAACGGTCCCTTGACCCCTACCGCACCGTGGACGCGACCCTTCGCTGGAACCGCGGCCCGGTAGCATGGCGCCTCGATGCGATCAACATAATGGGCCGTCCGTACGCCCCAAATGGTTACAGCTGGGGCTATTTCTACAACGGAGTCCGCACCGACGAGAACTTCGTATACCCCATGGCGGGAATGCAGCTGATGCTGGGGCTGAACGTCAAGTTAGCAGCTGGCAACTAGTTGCTGGCGGCTGGCTTGGGCCAAACATTGTCGTCGCGGTTGACGTCGGCTGTCCAGTGGCCCGGGTCGACTTCAATGGAGCGCAGACCCTTAAGGGGCGTCTCAATGGTCAAGGTGAAGGTCTTTTGGGTAAAATTCCAGGGGCCTGCCAGCACCAAAAGGGGATCGGTCTTGTGGCCATGCTGCTCCAAAAGGGGAATCGTGTAGGTCATGCTGGCTCCGCTTTCAAATGCCACTTTTACGTCCACGGGCATGGCCATGGATCCGCGGCGCTCGAGGCGCAAATAGGTCAGGGCCACGTTGTCGCTCCAAACGCTGTCAATGCCCACGTCGGGGTACTTGGTCGTGTTAATCCATTGGTCGTGGTACCAGTCAAGGACCATTCCCGACTCGCGTTCGGCGATGCGCACAAAGTCTTCGGGGCGCGGATGCTTGAAGCTCCACTCGGCATGGTAGCGACGCATGATGCGCCAAAATGCCTCGTCGCCGACGATTCCGCGCAGCTGCACGAGGTAGAGCGAGCCCATCATGTAGGCCGCCATTTGGTAGGGGAACTTGCCGTCAAAGTAGTTGGCCGGCGTGCTGGCCGGCTCACGCCATGCGGCCTTACCAGCTCGCTTCGCAAAGGTGCTTAAGTATGCCTCGTGCGCGTTCGGCTTGTTGGCGCCCGAGATGACGTTCATGACCTCGTCTTCGGCAAAGCTGGTGAAGCCTTCGTCCATCCAGTGGTAGCGCTGCTCGTCGGTAGCAAGCATGCCATAAAACCACATGTGTGAGCCCTCGTGGGCAAACGCCGTAGAAAAGGCTCCGAGGTACTCCTTGCCATGGGCCTCTAATAGGGTTGCCATGGGGTACTCCATAGCCCCTTCTCCGCCCTGGATCACATTGAATTGGGGCCAGCGATAGGGTCCGAAGTGCTCGTTCATGAAGGCGAAGTAGGTAGCGATGTCGGCTCGAAAGCGCTCGTTCTCGAACATCATTTTTGATTTTGCGTCGGGCAGGTAGAAGCAGTGAATCTCTGTTCCGGTAGGCAGGATGAAGCGCTGATGCTGGTATTCCCGGTCCGCGGTCCAGGCAAAATCATGCACACTGTCGGCCGCAAACCGCCAGGTGATGCGCGATTTTTTCTTGTGCTTGACCGCCTCGTCGGTGTAGCCGTGGCCGATTTCAGTGGGGTTTTTTAGGACGCCGGTTCCGCCCAAAACGAAGCTCGCGTCGGCGGTGATGTTGACCTCAAATCGCCCAAAATTGCCATAGAATTCTCGAGCCACGTAGAGGTCAGGGTGCCATCCGTCGCGGTCGTAGACGCACATTTTGGGGTACCACTGCGTGAAGCTGTAGTCGACTCCCTCTTTGTTATCGCGGCCTGCGCGCTCGATGACGACGGGAATCCGCGTGGTGTACTCGAGCTCAAAGACGTGGGTTGAACCGGGGGCTATCGGCTCGTTGAGCCGCGCGTGCAGGATGGTTTGCTGCACGTCAAAGGCCACCTCACGCCCGTTGTGCTTGACGACCCGCACAATTTGCTCCCCCTCTTCGTAGGGCTTGAGCTCTTCGATTTTGGTTCCGATGGCCTTGTCTTTGAACTGGGTCGGAATATTGGCCATGTTGCTCATCATGCTGCCCGGCTGAAAGGCATTCCAGTAGAGGTGCATAAAGATTTCGTCGAGCGCGTCGGGGCTGTTGTTGGTGTACTCGAGACGCATTTTGCCTTCTAGGCGGTGCTCGTTGTGGTCGAGATCCAGATCCATTTGGTAGCGCAGGGCTTGCTGCCAGTAGCCCGTCTGGGCCGAGGCGCTGCTTGACCCAATGGCAATGCTGAATGCTAAGGGAAAAAACTTGTTCATAGTTTGGTGAAATTACAGTCTTTGGACTTCGGCCAATCGCGGACCCTTCTCGGTCTGGGTCAAAATAGCCACTTCGTTAAGGGGGTCGTGCTCGAGAAAGAGCAGGTAGCCGCGGTCGGCGGCTTCGTTGAGTATGCGCGCCTTCTCTTCAAGAGTTAGCAGCGGGCGGGTATCGTAGCCCATCACGTAGGGCAGCGGAATGTGGCCCACCGAGGGGAGCAGGTCGGCCATGTAGACCAAGGTCTGCCCTTGGTGGTCGAGAATTGGGCACATCTGGGCGTCGGTGTGGCCGTTGGCGACAAAGGCATCAAAGCCCAGTGGAGTGCTAATTCGATCAGAATCGCCGTCGATAAAATGGAGCTGTCCCGATTCCATGAGGGGCATAATGTTTTCGCTCAAGAAGCTGGCCTTTTCGCGCGGATTAGGCTTAGTGGCCCATTCCCAATGGCGGGAATGCGTCCAGTATCGGGCATTATCAAAGGCTGGACGCAGCTGATCGCCCTGGCGCTCCACGGCTCCGCCCACATGATCAAAGTGCAAATGCGTCAAAAAGACGTCGGTGATGTCGCTGCGGTGAAAGCCCTGCTTGGCCAGGCTTTGGTCGAGCGTCGCGTCGCCGTGAAGATGAAAGTGGCTAAAGAACTTGGGGTCTTGCTTGCCTCCTATGCCGGCATCGATGAGGGTGAGGCGATCGCCATCTTCTACCAAGAGGCAGCGCATGGCCCAGGTACAAAGGTTTTGGGAGTCGGCCGGATTGGTCCGCTCCCAGAGTGCCTTAGGAACCACGCCAAACATGGCGCCGCCGTCGAGCTTAAAAAAGCCGGTGTCAATGGTATACAGCTTCATTTTTTGCGCTTGGATCGAAAGAATTCAGTGAGCAGGTCGCCGCAGAGCTCGGCCTCGACTCCGGTGCTGAGCTTCGTTTTGGGGTGCAGTTGCCCCCCCATGCTGCGAAATCCGCGCTTCTCGTCGCTGGCCCCGTAGACTACGCGACCCATTTGGGTCCAAAAGAGGGCTCCGGCGCACATGGTGCAGGGCTCCAGGGTGACGTAGAGGGTGCAGTCGGGCAGGTACTTGGTGGCTAAATCGTGCGAAGCAGCGGTTATTGCCTGCATTTCGGCGTGGGCGGTAACGTCGTGCAAGCGCTCGGTAAGGTTGTGGCCGCGGGCAATGACCCGGTTTTGCCAGACCACGACGGCCCCGACCGGAACTTCGTCCTGTTCCAAAGCCTTGATGGCTTCTTGCAGGGCAAGGCGCATGAAGCGCACGTCATCTTCGGGCGAGGCTGGGCTAGAGGTCATGCGGTAAAAATACGGCCTGACTTAAGGCGCTGCGTTACCTTTGAAACTATGTTCCGAAGTCACTCTTGCGGCGAGATTCGCCTAGACCACGTGGGTCAAACCGTTACGCTTGCTGGTTGGGTTCAGCGCAGGCGCGATCTAGGGGGCATGTCCTTCATCGATTTGCGCGACCGATATGGAATTACGCAACTGAGCTTTAATGAGTTGCTTGACCCCGAGCGCCTTGCTCAGGCACGAAAGCTCAACCGCGAATTCGTGATTCAAGCCCGTGGGACCGTGGTGGAGCGTGAGAACAAGAATCCCAACATGGCTACCGGCGACATTGAGCTAAGGGTGCATGAGCTGGTCCTGCTCAATGCCTCGGCCACCCCGCCCTTTACCATCGAAGACGAAACCGACGGGGGCGAGGAGCTTCGCATGAAGTACCGCTACCTAGACATCCGACGGGCTCCCGTTCGTCAAAACCTCTTGCTGCGCCACCGCATCAACCGGTCGGTGCGCAGCTACCTTGACAACCTAGGATTTGTAGACGTAGAAACTCCGTTTTTAATTAAGTCGACCCCCGAAGGCGCCCGCGACTTTGTGGTGCCCTCGCGCCTGAACCAAAACCAGTTTTATGCGCTTCCGCAGTCGCCGCAGACCTTCAAGCAGCTGCTCATGGTGGCCGGTATGGACCGCTACTACCAGATTGTGCGCTGCTTTAGAGACGAGGATTTGCGGGCCGACCGCCAGCCAGAATTCACGCAGATTGACTGCGAGATGGCCTTTGTCGAGCAAGAAGACATTTTAAACACTTTTGAAGGCCTGCTGCGCCACGTATTGCGTGAAGTGCACGGCGTCAAGCTCGCAGAGGTGCCCCGCATGACCTACGACGAGGCAATGAGGCGCTACGGCAACGACAAGCCCGACATTCGCTTTGGAATGGAATTCATTGAACTCACCGACCGCGTCAAAGGCCAGGGATTCCCTGTTTTTGACCAGGCCGAGCTCGTGGTGGGCCTCAACGCCAAGGGCTGCGGAACCTACAGCCGCAAGCAACTCGATGCCCTAACCGACTTCGTCAAGCGCCCCCAACTCGGAATGACCGGTCTTATTTGGATGCGCCTCGACGAGCAGGGCCTGCCGAGTTCTTCGGTAACCAAATTCTTTGACGAGTCCGCACTAAAAAATTGGGCCGAGGCCTTTGGCGCCGAGCCCGGAGACCTCGTGCTGGTACTGGCCGGCGGAGCCCACAAAACCCGCAAGGCCCTGAGTGAACTTCGCCTGCACCTTGGCCAAGAACTCGGGCTGCGCAAGCCCTTTGAGTTCGCTCCGCTTTGGGTGGTCGACTTCCCGCTACTCGAGTGGGACGAAGATTCCGGCCGCTGGTTTGCCATGCACCACCCCTTCACGAGCCCCAAGCCCGAAGACATTGCCCTTCTTGAAACCAACCCGGGCGCGGTGCGGGCCAACGCCTACGACATTGTGCTCAACGGCAACGAAATCGGAGGCGGATCCATTCGGATTCACGACCGGAGCCTTCAGGCCCGCATGCTCGAACTTTTGGGATTCAGCCCCGAAGAGGCCCAGGCGCAGTTTGGATTTTTGATGAATGCCTTTGAGTACGGAGCGCCTCCGCACGGCGGAATCGCCTTTGGTTTTGACCGCCTTGTGGCCCTGATGGGAGGCGACGAAGTGATTCGCGACTACATCGCATTCCCAAAAAACAACTCCGGACGAGACGTCATGATTGACGCCCCCGCCGCGATAGCCGAGGCCCAGATGCAGGAGCTCAACCTCTTGCTGCGACCCCTTAAAAGGGTTTAGATACCCGTTGGCCCTGTTCTGGGTTTTATCTTGGCTGAACAAAATCCATTGTTTTTACTTTAGTCTTAGACGAACATTATCACCTTATGCGCTCTATCCTTTTAATTCTGAGTTTTTTTTATTCCGCAGCCCTCTTTGCGCAGCAACCCGCTTGGCTGCAGCAATGGAATGACCCGACCACCAACGTTTATGACGTAGTCAAAGAATTTGATGCGGCATTTGAAGGCATGGCGGCCGAGAAGGGCAAGGGCTGGAAGCAGTTCAAGCGCTGGCAAGCGTTTATGGATCCGCGGGTCTACCCTTCTGGGCAACGACCCAATCCAACCTCTCTTTCTATGGGAATGGAGCAAATTCAGCAAAGCTGGGGCAGTACCTCCACGGGGGCAAGTGGAATTGGCCAGTGGACGCCGGTCGGACCCTTCAACGGAAACCCCATTCAAGGCATTGGCCGCATCAACGTCGTCGCCTTTCACCCCACCGAGAGCAACGTAGTTTTTGCAGGAGCGGCGGCGGGCGGTCTTTGGAAGACAACCAACAACGGATCCACCTGGAACACCAACACCGACCTCTTGCCCAATTTGGGTATTAGCGGCATTGCCATTGATCCGATTAACCCCGACACCATGTACCTGGCAACCGGGGACCGCGACGGTGGAGACACCTACAGCATCGGCGTACTGAAATCAACCGACGGCGGAACCTCATGGAAGCCTACCGGTCTGACCCTGCAACTGACCAACTATGCCCGCCTGACGGGCATGGTAATTCACCCCAACCAAACCCAACACCTCGTAGTTTCTGCGCGAAGTGGGATCTACCGCACTACCAATGGCGGCGTGAGCTGGTCTGTGGTACAAGGTGGTAGCTTCCAGTCCTTGAGTATGGTGCCGGGAGCCCCACACCTTCTCTATGCGGGAACAGAATCAAACGGAAAAGTTTGGTTCTCTCGTGACTTTGGGGCCACATGGAGCCAAATTATCGGCAACGGCCTCCCTTTGAGCGGACCTACTCGCTGCGAAGTGGCTACCACCGGGGCAGACAGCAACTACGTCTATGCTTTGTTTGGCGCCAGCAACAACGGCCTCTACGGCGTATACCGCTCTACGGACCGCGGGGCAAACTGGAGCCAAATGCACGGGGCAAGCCCCAACCTCATGGACTGGTCTACCAACGGTAGTGGGTCGGGCGGACAAGCTTGGTACGACCTTGCAATTGCAGTATCTCCACTCAACAAAGACGACCTTTTGGTGGGAGGCGTAAACATTTGGAAATCCATCAACGGCGGAGCCAACTTTTCCCTGAGTGCTCACTGGTATGGGGGCGGGGGCGTGTCCAACGTCCACGCAGACCAGCACTGGTTCACGTTCAGGCCCGGCACTAGCGAGCTCTGGGTCGGCAACGACGGCGGCGTTTATGTATCGCCCAATGGTGGGGTCAACAACAACTGGCAAATGCGCAGTCAGGGTTTAGCCATCACCCAGTACTACAAGATTGCAACCACCCCGGTTAATCCCAACTGGACTCTTGGTGGAACGCAAGACAATGGAACCCACCTTAACAAAACGAGCTGGGCCAGAGTCCGCGGCGGAGACGGCATGGATTGCGGCATGGATCCCGGCAACGAACTGGTGATGTACTCCTCAATCTACTACGGCGATTTTGAAAAATCCAACAACGGCGGCGCCAACTTCAACGCTCCCTTCAACCTTCCGCAGAGCGGAAGCGGTAACTGGGTAACTCCCTTTTTAGTGAGTCGCCACAGTGGCAACGTACTCTACGCAGGATTTACCCGCGTTTGGAAGTCGACCAACGGCGGAGTCAGTTTTGCCGCAACGAGTACCACTACACTCCTTGGCAGCGACAACATCGACGTTTTGGCCGAGTCGCCGAGCAACCCCAACGTGCTTTACGCAGCTATCAATCAGTACCTGTTTCGTTCCACCAACGGCGGGCAAAACTGGACTATGCTGAGCGGTGGACCCGGCAGCCATGTAATCTCTGACATTGCCGTTGACCCCAATGATCCCTTGCACATCGCAGTCTGCCGTAGCGGCTACGTAGCGGGTCAAAAAGTATTTGAATCCTTCAACGGCGGTACGACTTATTCCAACATTACCGGGCTACTCCCCAACATTCCCGCCAATGCTATTGTCTTTGAGCCAGGAGGAAACAACATGATTTATGTGGGTACTGACCTGGGCATGTTTGTGCGCGACAACCTTCTTGGTGATTGGGTTCCGTTCAATGCAGGTCTTCCCAACGTCATCGTTAACGACATAGAAATGCTAAGTGGGCCCCGCACCGTCCGCATCGGAACCTACGGACGCGGCGTCTGGCAGTCGCCCTTTGCCGGAGACCTGCTCAAGCGTCCAACTGCCGCACTGCGGTCTAGCCCCGCATCAACCTGTGGACTTGGCGATACCATTCAACTCCAGGATGCGTCGATTGGACTGGTAACGGGCTGGAACTGGTCGGTTTACCCGAGTGCCGGCGCCACGCTCCTTGGAGCCAATACAGCCGCAGCCAAGCTGGTGATCAGCCAAGTTGGGCTCTACAGCATTCGCCTCGTGGCAGAAAACGTGTATGGCAGCGACACCGCACTCGCTGTTCAGGCAATTGCCGCAGGCGGATTCCCCCTTCCCGCTGGCGAGGGATTCGTGCCGGGATTTGACCAGCGCTGGTCCATCGAAAATTCCAACCGCAATGCAACCTGGGAGCCTTTTGCCGCAGCCTCCAGCGACGGTGACCTGACCTCTATGCGCATGCCCCACTTTGCGCTGCCCCTCACTGCCTCGGGCCAACGCGATGCCCTGATCTCGCCGGTTTACAGCCTTGACAGCGGCTCTTCGCTCACGCTCGACGTGGCCTACCGTTTGGTTTCAGCCACTCAGGCAAGCGATACCATCACAATTTGGGTTCAGCCCTGCGGTTCCACAGCATGGAATCTCTTGGCCACGCGCTTTGAAGCGGGAACGCTTAACTGGGCTACAGGCAGCCCGCAGGCCACCGCATTGGTTCCTGCCTCGGCGGCGGACTGGCGTCGCGACAGCATCTTCTTAGGCGGACTTTCTGGCCCTTCGCGCTTCAAAATTGAAGCAAGGCATGCTGGAGGCAACAACCTCTACCTCGACCGCTTCAGGCTGCGAAAAGCCGGCACCGCAGCCCCTGCTGCAGACTTCATTGCTCCAGACAGTGCATGCGCAGCGCGTGCCGTCACCTTCTATGCCACGGGCATGCCAGCACCCGGAAGCGGAACCGCAGGCGCTGCCTTGGGAGCAACCTACTCCTGGACCTTCTCGAGCGGAAGCCCAAGCACTAGCACCCTAGCCAACCCAAGCATAAGCTTTACCACTGCGGGCACCCATACCGCCACCCTAGTAGTGAGCACTGCAGGCGGAACCTCGAGCGTCAGCAAGACCTTTGTAGTGAAGGCCGCCGTGGTTCCGAGCGTGAGCATTGTAAACCAGAGCGGAAGCATCTGCACCAACAGTCCGGCCACCTTTGTGGCGACCGCGGTCAATGGCGGCAGCAACCCTCGCTACCAGTGGACGGTGAACAACCAGCAACGCGGGTTTAACAGCGCCACCTTCACCACGGTCAACCTTCAGAATGCCGACGTGGTCCGCTGCCAAATCTTCAGCAGCGAGGAGTGCGCCAGCCTGATGATGGTGCCCTCGAACGCCATTATCGCCTTGGTCCTGCCTCTGCCGACGGTCAACGCGGGCAGCTACTCTACGGCATGCGTGGGAGACGGTCCAATAGCACTGACCGGAACTCCTTCTGGCGGGCAATGGAGCGGAACCGGCGTGACCGGCTCTGCCTTCAACCCCACAGGCTTGGGCCCTGGAACCTACGCGGTGACCTATTCCTACACCAACATGGCAGGCTGCACGGGTACGGCAACGAGCAGCATATCAATCAATGCGACCCCCAATGTATTCTTGAACTTTGGTACGGACGTTATCTGCATCAGCGACCCTGCCCTCAGCCCGAGCGGAGGCTTCCCGGGTGGAGGAACCTACCTGGTCAACGGCAACCCGACCAGCAGCATTGTGGCCTCGCAGTTGGGAACAGGAAGGCACGAGCTCAAGTACCAGTTCGTTCAGAACCAATGCGTGGGCGAGCGCGTCGACAGCTTTGATGTCGTTTCGGCCCCACCGGCTCCGACGATTCACGACTGGAACGGCGATTCGCTCTACTGCCCTCAAACAGCCCTTAACCCGCTGTGGACGGTGCAGTGGCTCAACGCCAACCAGAGTCCGATAGCGGGAGCGACCTCGCCGAGCTTCATTGCGCCTACTCCAGGAACCTACTATGTTCGACTGCGCGCCGGCAGCAGCTGCGTTAGCACGAGCGGACCTTCGATTGTACTGTCCAACAGCGAGTTCCAGCTTCGAGGCTTCAAGCTCCAGCCCAATCCTACACGAGGCATCGTCGACCTGACTTGGCTTGCGCAGGGCAGCAGTGCTTGGACTGCCGAGCTGAGGAGCCTCAACGGAGCCTTGATTCAGCAATCTAAGGGTGTGGAACCGCACTTCACCCTGGACCTTGGAACGCTTCCAGCTGGGATTTATGTGCTCCGCGTGGAGCAGGAAGGACGCATTATCGTTCAAGAGGTGGTGAAAATGTAGGTTTTACCAACCATGATTTCTAAACGCTCTACCGTTTTAAACGACAAAACCCCGCTCGCGGGGTTTTTTGTTGGATGGTAGCCCTGATGCGATACCTCATAGACGGTCTAGACCTTAGTGTAGTCGAGCAGGCTCTGAAACAAGGCCAAGCCGTCCGTGTTGAGCAGGTTGGGGTCGGCTGCGCGCTCCGGGTGGGGCATCATGCCCATCACGTTGCGGCTCTCGTTGCAGACGCCAGCGATGTTTTGCGCCGAACCGTTGGGGTTGGCTTCGGGCGTAATCGAACCGTCGGCCGCGGCGTAGCGAAACATGACTTGACCCTTGTCGTTGATGGCCTTGAGGGTATCATCGTCGGCATGGTATCGGCCCTCGCCATGGGCAATGGGTATTTGGTAAACTCCGGCATCCGAGAGGCCAGCGGTAATGGTGCTAAGGCCTGAGGCGCGCACAAGGTGCACGTTCTTGCAGACGAATTTACCCGTTCGGTTGCGCAGCAGTGCGCCGGGAACCAGGCCGGCTTCGGTTAAAATTTGGAAACCGTTGCAGACCCCAAGGACGTAGCCGCCGCGGTTGGCATGCTTAATAACCTCCTCCATGATGGGAGAAAAACGGGCAATGGCGCCCGAACGAAGGTAGTCCCCGTAAGAAAATCCGCCCGGGAGCACGACCATGTCAACCCCTTGGAGGTCGCGGTCTTTATGCCAAAGGCTTATGGTTTCGCAGCCCATGCCCTCTCGGAGGGCCTGGATCATGTCTTGGTCGCAATTCGAACCCGGAAAAGTTACAACACCGAATTTCACACGGCAAAGGTACAGCGCCCGTTGGCCTTACCCAGGGCATTGGCAAGTCGATAAAGTAGCCTTGCGGCAACGTTTGCATCCCAGTCTCCCTCGGGTCCAGGGGCCACCTCGTTGAGGTCCATTCCGAGGAGAATTCGGCCTGAGGCGACAACCTGCTCCACCAAATAAAGTACCTGCTCTGCTTCAAGGCCCCCTGCCACCGGGGTTCCGGTATGCGGACAAAGTTTAGGGTCGAGTCCGTCGATGTCAAAACTCAGGTAAACCTGCTGTGGAAGCTCGGCCACAATCAAGTCCACCTGCTGGGCCCAGCTTATGCCTCGGTAGGCCGCGTGCTTGAGGTCGCGGTCATAAAAAACGGCGCATCTATCGGCCAATTCTTGGGCCATGGCAACCTCCTCGGAGCAATAGTCCCGGATTCCAACCTGCACAATTTTGGCGACTCCAGGATGCTGCATGGCATTGTGCATAATGGAGGCATGGCTGTAGGTAAACCCCTCGTAGGCGGCCCTAAGGTCCATGTGGGCGTCAATTTGAAGAATGCCCATTCCCGGATTTCGGTCTGCCAATGCCTGAATATAGCCAAGGGGAGTGCTATGGTCGCCCCCTAAAAGGACCACGAGCTGCCCGCGGTCAAGGTAGGTTTCTACTTCGCTGCGGACCCTTGCTACCATCCAAGCGCAAGCCTCGTTAATCCTTGCAAGAAGCTTTTGACTCGAAGCCATTTGCTCGGTTCCGTCGGCTAAGGCAGCCAAATAGACTTCTGCGCGTTCGCGGTTTCGCTCGGACTTTTCGGCAAGCTTGACCGAGGCTGGGGCCATAGCGAGGCCCATTTTGTAGGCATCAACCACGTTGGGGTCCCACAAGTCGACCTGGGCAGAGGCCGCTTTGACCGCTGCAGGGCCCATTGCGGTGCCCGAAGTGTAGCTCACAGTGACCTCCCAAGGCAGAGGAACCACCACCACTTCGGCGTCTTCTACGGCAAAGGGAAGCCCATAAATCTGGCTTCCCAAAGCCAATCCGTTGGGGTCAAAATCGGTCAGCGCGAGGCTGCGGCCTTTGAGTCTAGCTTGGTCCATGGAGCAAAGGTAACGGCCTTGCGGCAGTTGGTTCTTGGTCGACAGCACTTAGTTATTGACCAATACCGAAGCCGAAAACTAGTAGCGAATTGGGTAGGCCCTCCGAATCGTCCGGCCCTGGCCCGGAGTAAAGCGAAACTCCCATAACCATAGGCCTCCCTGGGGCGGTTCATCCCTCGCTTCGATGCGGTCTTGAGAAGCTACGGGACGTGGTACGGACCATGGGCTGGCCCAACGGCCTTCAGGGTCGGTCCAACGGGTTTCAAGGAGCCATGCCTGCTCCGAATCCAAATCCCACTGGAGGCTTGGGGGCCATTGGCGCTGAATCAGGTCGAATTGGCTCCTGGAAGCATCGACGGCTGCCTGGGGCCAGCGGCCCGGTGTTGCGGAATCAATACGTGCGAATCCCCAATCGTGGGGGTCAGAGCCCCGGCGCTCAAGGGCCATTCCTTCTCCCTTGCCGGGACTTTGGCGAATGCGTTCTGGGAACTGGTCTGGACTAACCTCTGCCCGATCGATCAGAAGTCCGTCGCTTCGGCGAAGCTCCAGGATGCCGCCATCGTCGGTGAGGGGTATGCTTTGGTTGGTGGCGCCCGGCCCGCCCGGCAGAGCCGGCCGGGCCCATGCCCCTGGGCGCGGAGCGCCCAGGGGCCCCGCCATCGAATCGCCGGCCGAATAAACCGCAAGCAGGGCAGCAGGATTCGCCGCCAAAAAAATAACCTGCCCTGGCAGCAAAAACCGGCCGGCGACCGAGGCGCGGCGCCATGACCCCGAAGAAGAAGAATCCCCCGAAAAAACATCAGGATTCGACCAAAAAAGACCCGAAAGATCCAGAACCCTATCGCTAAGGCTTCGAAGCTCCGCAAACCGACCCTCCCCAGGCAGGGGATTCAGCAAAAGCTCACTAATCTGAACCTCCCCAGAAACCGGCGGCAAAGCCCAACCCGCAAAAACCATGGTGCAATCCCCTGGAGTACCGTCCGCATGAATCCAACCGGGCAAAAGCGCAAGCTCCATAACCTCGCCGGGCCGGCAAGGCCAAAGAAGACTGCCCGCATCCGGAAGCCAGCGCAGGGTAGTACACTCCGAGTGAATCCGCGTCGCCAACCAACGTCCGCCCGACCAACGCGCCAGGGCCACCGAATCAAAAGGATAGAGCGGCGAAGTCCCCAAAGGAAGAGGATGCCGCCAGTCCACTTGAAGCACACTGTCAGCAAGCAAACCCAAAATTCCGCCCTGACGGGGGCCCAGCGAAGACCACTCTAAAGAACCCGGACTCGAACCCAAGAAACTCCGCGACGACTGCCAAGCCCGAGGCAGCGACGACCACTGCGGATTGACCTCCAAAGACCATCCGCCCAAAGACTTATCCAAAGGATGGTGCATGTCGGGCTGCACGCGACCCCATGCCATGCGCACTCCTTCGGCGGTTTCTATCGACCAAAATGCCGGAGCCGAAGTCAGCGAAATCGGAACGTCCCAAAGCGACAAGGAATCCGGCCAGGGAAGGCGCCCGTCGGCAAGTAGCACCACCTCCCTGGGCCTCAGGACCCTATCGGGAAGCAGCCACGACGAGGAGCCGTAGCGAAGGGTCCAGCCCAAAGCCCAGCAGAGCGAATCAGACTCCACAAAAAGCTCCATAAAATCGCCGGGGGCGGAACGCCAACTAACCCTAGGATCAGGCGATACCAGGATCTCGGTTACTGATGCATCGCCGAGCCGCGCGGCCCGCTTACGCGGGGTCGCGCTCCGCACCCAAGGCCCAGCACGCCAACTCAAAGGTCCCCATTTAAGCCCGCGAACCCGCGTCACCGTCACCGAAGCGCCAAAACGCAGGCGACCCAAAAGAGCCACGCTGCTGTCTGAACTTCCCAAAACCTCGCCGCTGTCGAGGCGGACGCCTAAGGTGTCTCTAAGCAACCAAGTCAGGCGGTGAGCCCCCGACGAATACCAATCCCAGGACCAATCCAAACGAGAGGCCGAGCGATCGAGCAAACCCGAAGGACTGTTGGCCAGCACCAAACCGTCGGGCAAGCGAAGCAAACGCAGCTGGTCGTTGCTGCGACCCAGCTCTATACGGTATCCGCTAACCATAGGCGAGGGCGTACCGCTGCTGTCCCAAACCTCCCAAAATGCATAGTTGGCCGAAGAAGGATTAAAATTCATCTGCAGCGACGCAGAAAACCGAGCCGGGCGCGACCCAAGGCCTTCGCGCCACAGGGCATAGGTGCCCGCCGCCGGAGCATCGAGAATCAGCCAATCCGACTCCGCGACCGCAAACGCCGCCGTATCGCCCTGCCAGGCGCCGAGGCCCGCCGACCACCATTGCGTCCATGGACCCCACTGGGCCGAAACTCCCTGGGCGCACAACGTCGCCAAAACTGCCACTAAGCCTTTCATAATGCGTACTTTTGCCGCAATACTAAAGCCTCCAGCCGAGCAATGCGTTTAGCCCTAATTGGCGCCACCGGAATGGTTGGCGAAGTCATGCAAAAAGTCCTTGTGGAACGTCGGTTCCCCGTAACTGAATTCATTCCTGTCGCCTCCGCAAAATCCGTTGGAAACCCTTTAAACTGGAATGGCGCATCCTACCTGATTCGCAGCCCGGAAGAAGCCCTGGCCATGCGTCCCGAACTGGTTCTCATGTCGGCGGGCGGAGCCATCTCACTGGAGTGGGCCCCCCAATTCGCTGCGGCCGGAAGCTTTGTGGTCGACAACAGCTCGGCTTGGCGCATGGAGCCTGGCATCCCCCTGGTCGTGCCCGAAATCAATGCAGGGTCCCTGAGCGCTGAAACCAAAATCATCGCCAACCCCAACTGCTCCACCATACAGCTCGTAATGGTCCTCAAGCCCTTGCACGACCATCATCCCATCGAGGCGGTCCGCGTGAGCACCTACCAAAGCGTGACGGGGACCGGCAAGGCCGCCATTGACCAGCTCGAGAATGAGCGCAGGGGCATTTTTGACGGACCGATGGCCTACGCCCACCCCATTGACCTGAACTGCATTCCGCACTGCGACGCATTCCTCGACAACGGATACACCAAAGAAGAAATGAAGCTGCACCACGAGACCAAGAAGATCCTTGGTGACCCCAGAGTGCAGGTCAGCGCCACCGCCGTTCGGGTTCCGGTTCAGGGCGGACACTCCGAGTCTGTGCTGATTACCTTCCAAGGGGCGCGACCTTCTTTGCCCGCAGTTCGCCAAATTCTCGCTGCAATGCCTGGCGTAGTGGTTCAGGACGATCCGGCGAACCTGACCTACCCCATGCCTCGGAATGCCGAGGGCCGCGACGACGTCTTTGTGGGCCGAATCCGCGAAGACCTGGTTTGCGAACGGTCGATTCATTTGTGGATCGTTGCCGACAACTTGCGCAAGGGTGCTGCTACCAACGCCGTGCAAATCGCCGAGCACCTCGTTTCGGCCGGATTTTTGCATACACCTCTGCCTCCTGGCCATTAAACCGTTACCATACTACTTCGTCTAAATCCAATGCTTAAATTCTTTGCCCTTCTGCTTGCTTTTGCCGCAGCACCCTTGCTCGCGCAAACCCTAATAGTTGGGCAAGTTTTAGACGGGAGTGAGCCCATCCCTAACGCTGCCGTGCGGGTCATGAGCAGCAACGGCCCGGTTGGGCAAACCATTACCGACATGCAGGGCAACTTTCAGCTCAGCGTGCCCAACGGAAGCTACCGACTCGTCGCCCGCCCTCTGGGCTACCAGCCCTTAATGCGGCCCATCGAAGCCACCGGTTCACCCATCAAGTTGGGCATTCTCAAGGCGATAGCAAGCACCACCGAACTTGCCGAAGCCAATGTGGATGCCCAGGCCTCCAAGGCTCTGCTGGGAATGGACCGCAAGGTCTACGACGTGGCCCAGGACCTCAACGTTCAAGGCGGTACGGGCACCGACATACTACGGCAGGTTCCCAACGTGTCGCTGGATATGGACGGCAACGTGCAGCTTCGCGGCGACGACAACGTAACCATTTTGATTGACGGAAGGCCCGCTTCGCTACTGGGCTTCTCGGGGACCAATGCCTTTGACCGTCTGCCGGCTGGCAACGTGCAGCGCGTGGAGGTCATCACCAACCCCGGCGCTCAATTTGACGCCCAAGGAACCGGAGGGGTTATCAACATCGTCACCAAAAAGAACCGCGAACTGCCGCTCAACGGCAGCATCATCGCTGGCATAGGGACCAACGCAAAATACAATTCCTCGGCAAGCCTGTCGGTGCCCCTGGGCAAGGTCCGCGTCTTCACCAGCCTGGCCTGGGACAACCGCCGCAGCTTCTCTGGAGGCACGGTAGAGCGCAATTTCCGATTCCCAGACACCACCTACAGCCAGCGTCACTGGTCCTACGGCACCAATTTTGGGGGCGGACCCAACGCCCGTTTTGGAGTCGACATTTCCTTGGGCAAGCAATGGTCCGCCAACCTCTCGGTAGGCTTAAACCAAGACCAGCGAAGCGAGTCCGACACCACATCCTATGAGAACAGTGCCGGCGCAGTTAAGCTCAATGCCGTGCAGCGAAGCACCAGCGACCGCGGCTCCATCAACGGAGACGGCGCCCTGAGGCTCGAGCGCAAGTACAAGACCGAGGGCAACAAATGGACCGTCGACCTCAACTATTCCGACCGCAGCCGCTCGGAGTGGAACGACAATACCTTCACTGCTGACACAGGATACCCCAGCATTCTGACCTATGGAGGAGTTTACCTGCAGCGCTTTGAAACCAATGAAACTACGCAAAACTGGAACTTCCAGACCGACGCAGAGCAGGTGCTTAACAGCAAAAGCAAGATAACCCTCGGGGGGCGCAGCACCTATTTTGCCCGCGACAACCGCCGCGACGCCATGTACTTGGCCACGATATTTAGCAGCTCGCTTCTAGAGGACACGCTGCGCACCCAATCGGTCGACCAGTCGCAATGGGTGCATGCCCTTTATGCCACCTACGGATACGTCTTCAGCCCCAAGTGGAAGGCGCAAGCCGGAATGCGCTACGAGGTGGCCAACCTCGAATTCACTCTAAAATCCAACAGCGTACTCAATTTTACCTATCCGGGGTACTTTCCGAGCGCTTTTTTGACCTACAGCCCCAAAAAGGGATTGGAATTTCAGGCCAGCTATGCCATGCGCGTCAACCGTCCCGGCGAAGAGCAGCTCAACCCAATAATCGACTACTCCAATCCGCAGTCCTTTCGCAAGGGCAATCCGCTTTTAATGCCGGAATACACCCATGCATTCGAGCTCACCGCCGGCAAGTACGCCAAATGGGGCTCTGCTACCCTAAACGGATACATTCAGCACACTACTAACATGTTCTCGCGCTTCGTAGAGGTGGATACGACCGGAATCGTTACGGTTACCTATTCCAACTTCGACACCCGAAATCGCTACGGTTTGAGTGGAAACACCTCGGTTCGTTTTGGCAAAACACTCAGTGTTCAGGCCTCCGGAGACGCCTTTTGGTCGGTTATTAACGCCCAAAACCTACAAGCGGGTCTGTCTCAGTCGGGTTTTGGATGGTCGGGGCGAATCAACGCGATGTACAATCCCACCTCGAAGCAGCAATTTCAGCTCACCTTTAACCAGTGGGGCGCCGGACCCACGGGCCAAGGGTTCTTTAAGGGAATTCAGGCTTGGGACCTTGGCTATAAGGTTGATGTGGTCAAAAACAAGCTTTCTGCAACGGTCCGCGTGAGCGACGTGTTCAATCAACGCCGTTTTCGCATCGAGCAGCACCCGCCCTTTACCGACATCTACTTTGAGCGCTACCGCGAGAGCCGCATCGCCTTCTTGACGATTCAGTACACCTTTGGCAAGCCCGACCGAAGCGCCCAGCGCGGAGGCCGTGGAATGGGCGGTGGCGCAATGAGCGGCGGCGAAGACATGGGCATGTAAACTATTTAGCCATGCATTCGTTTTAATGCTATGCCACGCCTCCTCCATCTTCTTGCACTCGGACTCCTCAGCGCCCTCTCGGCCTGCGGCCAGTCCTCTAAAAATTCCGCCCCCGTGACCCTACTGCCTGCCGCCCCTGCCCAAGCTGGAAACGAAACCCTTATTCTCGCCTCAGGCTGCTTTTGGGGCACCGAGTACTTCCTTAAGCGCATCGATGGAGTGCTTTCCACCACGGTTGGCTACACCGGAGGCCATGTTGAAAACCCCAGCTACGAGCAGGTCTGCGGCAAGAGAACAGGGCATTACGAAGCCTGCTTGGTAGAGTTCGATCCAAAGCGGACCACTGCTGAGGAGGTTCTTCGCACTTTTTTTGAGACCCACGACCCCACGCAAGCCAACGGTCAAGGTCCTGATATAGGGCCGCAGTACCTCAGTGCGGTTTTCTACCAAAACGAAGCCCAGCGCGACCTTACCCAATCGCTTATCGGCCTTTTAACCGCAAAGGGTCTTAAGGTAGCCACCGAAGTTTTGCCCGCTCAGGCATTTTATTCGGCAGAGGGATACCACCAGGATTACTACGATATTAAGGGCGGTACTCCCTACTGCCACGGCTACCGCAAACTTTTTTAAGCGGACTTTTTTAGGCATAAAGCCCTGCCGGAGGTTGTTCATAAGTCGCAGAATTTAGGGACCCCGAAGGCCCCTTCTTTTTTGTAAATTCGTATGCATGCGTCCGCTACACTACGACTTAGAACTTCACCTCGCCTTCCTGCTTTTTCATCAGGATAGCTTGCATGTTCCGGGCCTAGGCCTTTTCAGTGTACGCCGCTACGGAGCCGAGATTCAGCTCCCCGCAGGCCTTATTTTGCCTCCTGCCCGCCGCCTGTCTTTTGCGCCAGACGCCCACGGTGACCCGAGTATTTTATTGGACCAACTTTGCAGCATCGAGGGCTTTAGCCGTGCTGAGGCTGCCGAGGCAACAGACCTTTGCGTCGCAGAATGGAACCGGGTTCTGGACCGAGGCGATCGCCTCAACCTCATGGGCTTGGGATCGCTGCGCCGCAGCGAGCATACATGGGTTTTTAAGGCCAGCCTCGATGCTAACTTTTTGGCCGCGTCCTACGGACTTCCCATGTTTCGAATGGACTTGCTTCAGTCTGCTGACCAGGCTCTTTTGGTCCATTCTGACCCGGCATCGCCACGGGTTCGGTCTTGGTACGCAGCGGCCATTGTTGCCGGCGCCCTTGGTCTTGCAGCCGTCGGAGGCAGCAAAGACGACTTTCGCGGCCTAGTTCAGTCCGCCTCCCTGCGGTCCGATCTGGGTTCCTGGTGGACTTCCCAATCTTCCTTGGTTCAAAATTTTGCAGGGGACGCCTCGTCATGGGCAAGCGAGCGTTTTAAAACGATGGGTTCTTCAGAGAACAGAAGCGAAGCCCCAAGCACCGAACCAGCAGTCAAAACCTCTGAGGCTCCGCTCTCTGAGCCTGCAGCCACGGCCGATCCAAAAGCCATAGCCGAACCCAAGGCCGAACCCATAGCCGAGCCAAAAGCCTTAGCCGAGCCAAAAGCCGAGCCAAAGGCCAAGGCCGAGAAGCCAAGCGCACCCGCGAAGGCAGAATCGCCAAACGCGAAGGCGGAATCTGCAAGCGCTGAGGTAGCAGGGAGCTATGCACTCATCGTCGGAGCCTTCTCTGAGGAAGCTAATGCCACAAGGCTGGTTGCGAGCCTGCGCAAAGCGGGCTACCCCGCTAAAATGGTTCAATCAAGCGTTGGACTCAACAAAGTTGCGTTGCGCACCTTTGCCAACGAGAATTCAGCCCGAAAGGCCAAGACGGAGCTGCGCGCAGACTTTCCGGCCATTTGGATTTACCGCGAATGAAGGCAATACCCGCCTCCGCCTCGCTCACGGTAATGACTGAGATTGTCTTGCCGAACGATACCAACAACCTGAATAATCTTTTTGGGGGCCAGCTGCTTAGTTGGATGGATCGCTGTGCAGCCATTGCGGCCCACCGGCACTGCCGTCGCACGGTGGTCACGGCTTCGGTAAACAATGTTTCATTTAAAGAAGCCATACCCCAAGGGGCCATTGTAACGCTGGAATCCAAAGTCTCTCGTGCATTTACCAGTTCCATGGAAGTATGGGTAGACGTGCTTATGGAAGACCAGCGCGGCAGCGGCAAGCAAACCAAGTGCAACGAGGCGATCTACACCTTTGTTGCCGTAGACGACAAGGGTCGGCCAATCCCTATTCCGCCCCTAGAGGCCGAAACCGAAGAAGAAATTCGACGCTTTGACGGAGCCCTTCGCCGCCGCCAACTGGCCTTGATTTTGGCAGGGAAGATGAAGCCCGCCGACGCTAACGAGCTGCGGTCGCTCTTTCTACCCCCAGAAAACGCTTAAAAGCCCCCCAGCCAAAAGGCTAGGACCAATCAGCACGCGCATCCAGTACTTGGGCAAATAGTCCTGCAGGTTGAGCAGCTGCGGAGTGGCAAAAACAGCCAAGACCCCGCTAGTAGCTGCGTCGGGATGAGCAATCCGCCAAAGCACCGCAATCAGGATGCCCGACCAAGAGAGGTAGAGTCCGTGACGCTTGGACCGCTTGGCCGATACCGCGGCTCGAATGGTTTGCGGAACAGCCATCAAGAGCCAAAAGGCCAATACCGCCTCGCCAATGCTGGGCAGAGACCATTCCAATCTTGGCTGCAACGGCGCAATCCAGGCTAAAAAAGACTCGGGTCCGCCAATGGTCCAGCGGTAGGTCGCGATGGCGGCGGCAGGCACTAGCCAGCCCATAAGGAGCTGTAAGAATCCCCTGCCCGAGCGACTTGTTCCCCAACCGATAGCCCAGAGGCTCACGATAAGAAAGTAGGAGAAGCGCACGTTCCAGAGCAAAAGAAGTCCGGTGATGAATCCCAAATTTATGCGGCGGGTTAGGGCACTGCGGTCGTCCGAAGACATTTCGTAGGCCAAGGCCATCCAGGCTGCCGCCGCGATGGAGCCGCCCACGGTATGCCACTGTATGCCCTGGCGTCCGCTGCAAAGGGCAAATGCTGCCGCAAACCAAAGCCATCCAAACAGGTAGTTCATCTTGAGGTATCGGCTTCGGTAGACGAGGACGTAGTTTAAAAACCAGGCCCCTAGGCCCGTGGCGAGGGCCAATACGATTGAAATTGGCTGCTGCATCAGCCTGTTTAAAGCCATGGATAGCAGCGCAGCAACGGCGACTAAAACGAGGGCAACGCCCGGATGTGCATTGCGAAAGAGGAGTTTGGGCATGTAGTGGCGCTAGGTTACCTTTGGGCTTCTCAAAAGTACATTGCTATGCCGCTGCGCTCCCTTTTTGAAGGAATTGGTGATTTTTTCACATGGACATTTAAAATAATGCCCCTTATTGGACCTGCTGCCAACGCAGTGTTCATGTCCCTAATTGCTGGTGGCATTATCTACTGGCTTCGCGAAATGAGCAAGCACGAGAAGCAGCAGAACTAAGCGAGGCTTACTTTTTTGCTGGCAAGCCGTAGATCGTCCCGATGTCGCGGCGCACTTGCTTCCCCTCAAAATTTATCTGGTCTGCGTGCGCGTAGGCTTTAGCAATGGCCTCCTCTGCGCTTGAGCCCATTCCAGTAACTGCAAGCACTCTGCCCCCGTCGGTGACTAACTGTCCGTCGAGCAGGGCGGTTCCGGAATGAAAAAGCAGGCTGCCCTCTAACGCTAATTCAGAACCTACTATGGGCAAACCCGTGGGGTAATTCCCGGGGTAGCCCGGCGAAGTGAGTACGACGGTTACCGCGGTTTCGGACTTTACTGCTATAGGGCGGGTGTTCACGTGGCCCCGGGCGGCGTCGATCATAAGGGCCAGTAGGTCTTCGTCAAGGCGAGGCAGAACTGCCTCTGTCTCGGGATCTCCCATGCGCACGTTGTACTCGATGACTTTGGGGCCCTCTGGCGTAAGCATGAGTCCGAAGAAAATAAATCCACAGTAGGGAATGCTCTCGGCCTGCAAGCCCTCAATGGTGGGCCGAATAATTTCGCGATGAACTACGCCAAGCACTTCGGGAGTAACAAATGGGACCGGGCTGATTGCCCCCATTCCTCCGGTATTGGGGCCCGTCTGGCCCTCGCCCACGCGCTTGTAGTCGGTGGCCTGGGGCAAGAGCAAGTAGTTGTCGCCGTCGGTGAGCACAAAAACCGAGAACTCGGGACCGGTAAGGTGCTCCTCAATGACGATGCGGCTTGAGGCAGGGCCAAACTTAGCCTCCCCCAGCATGGAATCAAGCTCCTTGAGGGCTTCCACTAAATCTTCGAGAATTACTACGCCCTTGCCGCCCGCCAGGCCATCGGCTTTGAGGACGTAGGGGCCGTCGTAGCTCAAGACGTACATTTTGGCTGCCTCGAGCTCCTTCTTGCTGAAGCTTCGATAGCCTGCGGTAGGAATTCCGTGGCGCCGCATGAATCCCTTGGCAAAGTCCTTAGACCCTTCGAGCTGGGCTGCTTCGGCCTGAGGCCCTATAAAATGAATGTGCTGAAGGTTGGGGTGTTCGGCAAAAAAGTCGCCCAGCCCAAGAACTAGAGGTTCCTCGGGCCCCACAAGGACAATGTGAATTTCTTCGCGGATGCAGAAGTGAACTATAGCATCTCGATCGCGCCAGTCCAAGTCGACGCAGGTTCCTAAAGCTGCCATGCCGGGATTGCCAGGAGCGATAAAAAGATTGGACAGCAGCGAACTCTGGCCTATGCTCCAAGCAAAGGCAGACTCCCTACCACCCGAGCCAAAGATGAGTACGTTCATAAGGCAAAGGTCGGGCTAGGGACGAGAATACCCAAGCGAAGACCAATTCAGAATAGAAGGGCCAGAAATTTTGCAGCAGGCGGCGAAAAAGGCATGATTAAGTGTACTAAATACACCCCTAATTTTATTTAGTAACTTCTGATTTACAATTATTTAACTAAAACCATGGGTCTCACATAGACTTAATTTTTTAGATTAACTTGCTCTACGTTAATGGTACTTTTTACTATAAGAAATTCCTTCCCAATGAAAAAGAGTTTAGTCGGTCTGCTTTCTGTGCTGCTTCTAACCCTAGCCCCAACAGCCCAGGGTCAGGTTAAGAATCAAGAAATTCAAGGAACCGTGATAGAATTTGGGGTAGACGCCGCCATTCCCAACGCAGTAATTAGCCTCGCCTCGGGCGGTAAAGTACTCGCAACCACCGATGCCCAAGGAAGGTTTCTCATTAAAGCGGCTTCGGGAAGCACCCTTCGCGTCAGGGCCCTCGGCTACACCGACATGGTGGTTGCCGCTCGCGATGGAATGCGCGTAGCGCTCCGCACTGAAGCTACGGAGCTCGACGAAATCGTCGTGGTTGGTTTTGGTACGCAAAAAAAGAGCAACGTCACCGGATCCATCGCCCAGGTCAAGGCCAAAGACCTCGAAAGCATGAGTCTTTTTCGTGTGGAGCAGGCCCTACAGGGGCGAACCGCAGGAGTTCAGGTAACCCAAAGTTCTGGCCAGCCTGGGGCCGGGAGCGTGGTCCGCATTCGCGGAACGGCATCGATTAACGGGTCGGACCCGCTGTATGTAGTGGACGGTGTGGTTATCGGTGGAGGCATAGACTACCTGAATCCCAACGATATTGAAACGATTGAAGTGCTTAAGGATGCGGCGTCAGCAGCAATTTATGGGGCGCGCGGTGCAAACGGGGTAATTATCGTAACCACCAAAAGCGGCAAGGGATCCGTTGGGCAGATGAACGTAACGGTGTCGGGATACCGTGGGCTGCAAAACCCTTGGCGCAAGGTTTCGGCGCTTAATGCCACGGAGTATGCCACCCTTCAAAACGAAATGGCCGGCGCGGCAGGTCAAGCGATTCCCTACTTAGACCCCCGCTCCCTCGGTGAGGGAACCGACTGGCAAGACGCGATATTCAACCGCAACGCTCCCGTGGAGGCCCTCGACGTTAGTATGTCGCAGAGCAGCAAGGACGGCAGCTATTTTGCCTCGGTGGGCCGCTTTCGCCAAGAAGGCATTGTTGCTCCAGGGCGTTCCAATTTTGAGCGGATTACGGCCCGACTGAATACCACCAACCAGGTGCACCGGGCCATCAAGGTGGGAATGAGCACCGCCTACACCCACAACACGAGCCAGTCCGTGGCCGAAAACACCGAATTTGGTTCACCCCTTGGCCGAGCGCTGAACATGGACCCCCTCACGCCAGTCTACGAGACCAATCCCCAGCTTCTCAGTGGTTCTCCCTACACCGTGGGCGGGGTACTGCGACGCAATTTGGTCCGCGACGAAGGCGGAATTTATGCTGTTTCACCCCGCGTAACCAGCGAAGTGGTGAATCCCCTGGCGGCACTGCTTACCAACACCAATGTGGGCTGGTCCGACAAAATCATTCACCAGTCCTATGCCGAATTGAACCTTGGTGGCGGATTCTCGGCTCGCAGCAGCATGGGTATTGATTTGGCTTTTTATGGCGGCAACGGATTCATTCCGGCCTACTACCTGAACGCCACCAACTTCTTGGATACCAATTTGGTAACCCAAAGCTTTAACCGCGCCTTCTCTTGGATGTGGGACAACACCTTGAACTACAGCAAAGACTTCGGCGCCCACCACGTCGACGGAGTTGTCGGACATTCCGCGCAGGAGGTCAATGGCAGCTATATGGGAGGCAGCAAACGCGACGTACCCACCGACGAATTCGGATTTGCCACCATCAGCTATGCCCGCAATGCAGAGAGCGAGCGGGTCTATGGGGGCAAGTGGGAGCGCTACGCCATCGAATCCTACTTTGGCCGTGTCAACTACGACTACGACGACCGCTACCTCGCCACGGTGATTTTGCGCGGCGATGCCTCGAGCCGATTCGGACCCAACTTTCGCTGGGGCTACTTTCCGTCGCTTTCAACGGGCTGGAACCTCCACAAGGAATCCTGGTGGTCCTCTAACCTGATAACGGGGCTGAAACTTCGATTGGGCTATGGAATGAGCGGCAACGACGCCGCCGGTTCCCTGGAGTATGCCGCGACGATTTCGGGCGGACGCAACTACAGTTTTGGCTACAACGAGTTCATGCAAAACGGAACCTCTCCCAGCCAGATTGCCAACCCAGACCTGCGTTGGGAGCGCGTCGGCCAAGCCAACCTTGGCGCGGACATTCGCTGGGGCAAGTACCTGTATACCAACATCGATTTGTACCACCGGGCAACCTACGACATGAAGACGCGTCCAGTGCTTCCCGACTACGTAGGAAACAATGCCCCCACGGCCAACGTAGGCCGAATGCTCAATATGGGTGTTGACTTTGAGGCAGGGTACGACCGGAGTTTTAGCCTCGACCGCAGCATTCGCATTGCGGGCAACGTGAGCTACCTGCGCAACGAAGTGGTCTACTTGGGCAACGAAGGCGGCTACCTTCCTGGCCAGCGCTGGGGTCCCCAGGGTCTTGAAATAACCAGAATTCAAGAGGGCTTGCCCATCGGCTACTTCTTTGGCTACATGGCCGACGGGGTGTTCCAAAATTCCGCTGAAGTCGATGCGCACATCAATGCCGAGGGCGGACTTCTTCAGCCCGACGCAGTAGCTGGCGACTTTCGCTTCAAGGACGTCAACAACGACGGAATCCTCGATGCCGACGACCGAACCATCATTGGCAACCCCACTCCAGACTTTGCCTTTGGTGCAACCCTGAACGCTCGCTTTGGCGGCTGGGATGCGGTGCTCTTTTTGCAAGGGGTGGCGGGCAACCAGATTTACAACGCTACGCGCCGATACGACTTACCCTCGGCCAACATGAACGCCTCGGCCCTGGACCGCTGGACTGGAGAAGGAAGTTCCGACCACTACGCACGCCTTACTGCACTCGACAAGAATACCAATTTTGCTCGCAGTTCTAGCTTTTATGTAGAAGACGGAAGCTTTCTGCGCGTTAAAACCGCCCAGATAGGCTACACCCTTCCCGAAGCTTTGGCCGCAAAAATCGGCTTAAAGCGCTGCCGCCTTTACTATTCGGGCATCAACCTATTTACCCTGACTAAGTACCGCGGGTTTGATCCCGAAATCGGCAACGGCTTTGGCGTTGACCGCGGAATCTACCCTCAGGCTCGCACTCATTCTATTGGATTTTCAACCTCTTTGAACTAATGAAGACGAATTACTTTTCTTTGATTGCAGCGGGCGCTCTGGCCCTGTCGAGCTGCGGACGCGATTTTTTGAACGTGGACCCCATCGGCCGCGAACTAGAAATCAACTACTACCAGAACTCAGGCCAGGCCTACGAAGCCTTGGTAAGCGTTTATGACGTGCTCCAATGGAACGATCAGACGGGTTATTCGGTCATGTACCTGCTTCAAATCGTAGCCTCCGACGACTGCCACGCAGGCGGCAGCGACGCAAGCGACCAGCCCTCATTCGTAGCCTACGACAACTTCACGCTTAACCCCAACTTGGGGCCGCAGGCGGGCCTTTGGCGCAAAAACTACCGCGGGATCTACCGAGCCAACCTTTTTCTTGAAAAAATCGAGGGGGTTCCTGGAGTTACCGACGAGTTTGTGCTCCGCACTAGCTCAGAGGCTAAGTACCTGCGCGCCTTCTTCTACCTTGACCTGCTTCGCTTGTTTGGTTCGGTGCCCCTGATCACCAAAACACTGAGCCCTCAGGAGTACTACGAAGTGACAATGGCTACTCCAGAAGAAACCTTTGCCCAAATTGAATCAGACCTGCTGGCCGCCATTCCCAACTTGCCCCTACAGGTTGGAGGTTCCGAAAAAGGCCGCGTAACGCAGGGTGCCGCCAAGGCCCTTCTTGCCCGTGGCTACCTCTACATGAACGTGAAAATGGACCAGGTCGCCCAGCTGACCGAGGAGGTTATTCAATCCAATGCCTATTCCTTGACGCCCAACTTTGCGGATATTTTTACCCGGGCCCAGGAGCACGGGGTCGAGAGTGTCTTTGAAATCGCCTATTCCGAGAACTCTACCGTGGGTTGGGAAGTTTTTGGCAGCGGCTACGGAGAAGGCAACGTGGGCGTTCAGATGTGCGGAATGCGCGACTTTGACGGCCCCGTTTATTCTCCAGGCTGGGGCTTTGCTCCAGTGAGCCAGGAACTCTATGATGCAATGGCCGGAGATCCGCGCCGCGCCTCTACCATTATTGCTGCCGACTCTCTTGCCGGAGCGAGCTACGACCCCGGCTTTCAAAACACCGGATTTTTTGTCTACAAGTACGCACCCCGAAAGGAAGCGCTCTCGGCCGACGGAGAGCCCGCACTCAATTGGGGCACGAACGTGCGCTCGATTCGCTACGCAGACGTTTTGCTCATGGCCGCTGAAGGCCTAGCGCGAAGCGGCGGCAGCGAGTCCACTGCACGCGGCTACCTCAACCAAGTTCGCCTGCGCGCCGGACTGCAAACCATTCAGGCCAGCGGAGCTGCCCTGCTCGATGCCATCGCCCTGGAGCGCCGCTTGGAACTTGCCACCGAAGGCCACCGCTTCTTTGACCTGGTCCGCACGGGCAAAGCCGCCGAAGTCCTTGGGTCTAAGGGCTACCAAAGCCCCAAGCACCAATGGCTACCCATACCACAAACCGAAATGGACGCCGCACAGGGCGCACTAATTCAAAATCCCAACTACTGATGAAGACGATTACCCGATTTTTATCGCTAGCCCTGCTAGCGGCCTTTGCTGCCTGCCAACCCTTTGAGGAAGACAAAACTCCGCTTGGCGCTTTGCCAGCGGCTTCGTTCACGGTAACCATGATCGATTCCAACACCGTACAGCTTCAAAGCACGGCCACTGGCGAGCCCTTTATGTACCGCTGGGAGGTTTCTAACGGCGCCCTTGCCGAGGGAGCCGAAGCTACTGTTGAGATCACGCGCGCTGGCACCTACACGGTCAAGCACTTTGTCTTTAACCAAGGAGGTATGTCTGTGGACTCCGCTGAGGTAGTGATCTACCGTGACCTTGTGCCTCCCTGTACCGGGATGATGGAATACCTCTCTGGCTGCACCGAACGCACCTGGAAGCTGGCCCCCATTGCCGGGTCGCTGTGGGTAGGACCCGTAGACGGCAGCCAAACCTGGTGGGCCATCGGAGCCACCGCGGCAACGGACCGCCCTTGCGCCTACAACGACGAGTGGATTTTTAGGGCCGACGGAACCGTGGAATACGACACCAAAGGCGACATTTGGGCCGAACTCTACATGGGCGCCGCCGCAATCGGCTGCTCGCCCGAGAGCGTACTCACCGGCACCAAGGCAGCCTGGGGCAGCGGAACGCATGCGTTTTCGCTGATTCCGGCCGGGGGTTCTGTGGCACGCGACCAAATTCAAATGCTCGGTCTTGGAGCATTCCTAGGCCTGCCCAAGGCGGCCAACGGCGCAGAAACTCTTGTTCCCGTCAGTTCCATAACCTACGACGTTCTGTCGGCCAACGAAGACCCCGCTACGGGGGTTCGCACCATGGAGATCGAGGTGAATTGGGGCGGCGGACTTTGGAGATTCACCCTGCGCTCCAATCCCTAATGAAGGTGTTCATTATTATTCCCCTTGCCTTTGTGGCCGCCTGCGCTTCAGCAGATCTTCCGTTTTTGGTTGCCGAAGACCTGCGCATTGCCGAAGGGAACAGCCCACGAGAATTGGTCGTCGGATTTGAACTCAGCGAGCCCGCCCCTCGGGAAGCGTCCGCACGAGTAGAATTAATTGGGCAAACTGCCACAGCCGGAGAAGACTTTAGCCCCTACTCAGGCACCGTTAATTGGGCGAAGGGCCAAAAGCAAGCTGAAATTCGTATTGACATTTTGGGAGATATCGCCCATGAGCCCGACGAGAGCCTTTGGGTTTCGTTTTCAGAACCCAGGAACATGCTTCTTCCCAATCCATTTTTTACCCTCACCCTAGAGAACGACGACGCCTATTCAGGCGCCGACAGTGGATTCGTCAGCCCGACGAGCTACCCCGGATACAGCCTAGTTTGGGCCGATGAATTTGACGGAAGCGCTCTAAATACCGAGTCCTGGAACTACGAAACCGGCAACAGCGGTTGGGGTAACAACGAGCTTCAGTACTACCGCAGTGGCCCGAGCAACGTCAGTCTTGAAAACGGCCGCATGATTATTACCGCCCGCCAGGAGTCCTTCAGCGGTGCCAACTACACTTCTGCGCGTCTTACCACGCAAGGCAAGCGCGAGTTCCAGTACGGGCGAATCGACATACGGGCCAAACTCCCTAAAGGCCAGGGCATTTGGCCAGCACTTTGGATGCTCGGCGCAAACATTAGCCAGGTGGGTTGGCCTGCCTGCGGAGAGACTGATATTATGGAACTCATTGGCCATCAGCCCAATAAAGTGCATGGAACGGCGCACTGGGGTGCGCAGGGCGGTGGGTCAACCTACCGTACCGGAACCTTCACCAAGCCCCAGGGAGATTTTTCTCAGTCCTACCATGTTTTCAGCTTGATCTGGGTCGAAGGGTCCCTTCAGTTTCTCGTAGACGATCAACTCTACCACACGGTGAACAACAGCCATGTTAGCCCGGCAACCTACCGGCATAATGCTCCGTTTTTCTTTATCGCCAATATCGCTGTGGGCGGCAACTGGCCGGGATCACCCGACGCATCCACTGTTTTTCCGCAGTCCATGTTTGTGGACTACATCCGTGTATTTCAATAAATCCCAATTCTAGTCCTTTAACCATTTAATCCCTACGGTTCTATTGTAGCGCATTAAGGCAGTAGCATAAAACATAAGGGGAGGGAACACCCCTCCCCTTATTACTTTTACCCGACCATGGTTTCTAGACTTTTAGCCTTTTTTCTTATTCCCACTGCGCTTTTTGCTCAGGTAAAGGATGCTGCAGCGCGCGCAGACAGTGTGCTTGCGCTCATGACCCTCGAGGAGTTGGTTGGTCAAACCAACCAATACAACGGCTTTTGGAATGCCACCGGGCCCATGCCCGAGGGCAACGATTGGCTCGAGGCCCGCGTTAAAGCTCTTAAAAATGGCCTGGTTGGCTCCGTTTTAAACGTTTCAGGAGTGGCCGAGGTACGGGCCCTGCAAAAAGTAGTAGTCGAAGAAACCCGCCTCGGAATTCCCCTAATTTTTGGTTTGGACGTAATCCACGGGTACCGCACGCTCAGCCCGATTCCCCTGGCCGAAGCGTCCAGTTGGGACCTCGACGCCATTGAAGCCTCTGCCCGCGCAGCAGCGCTTGAAGCAACCGCCGATGGCATAAACTGGACCTTTGCTCCCATGGTAGACATCAGCCGCGATCCCCGCTGGGGGCGGGTTATGGAAGGCGCCGGTGAAGATCCCTATTTGGGGTCCCGCATCGCAGAGGCCAGGGTTCGCGGTTTTCAGGGCAAGGATCTGGCCGACCCGAGCACCTTGGCAGCCTGCCTCAAGCACTTCTCGGGCTACGGATTCCCGCTGGCTGGCCGTGATTATGCCACCACCGACTTTAGCGCACATACTCTGTATAACTGGATTTTACCCCCGTTTGAAGCGGGAGTTAGGGCCGGTGCAGCCACCGTAATGACGGCCTTTAGCGCGGCCAACGGAATTGCCAGCACCCTTGATTCGGCGCAACTCTGGGGCGAGCTCCGGGGGCGCATGGGCTTTGACGGCGTCGTCGTTTCGGACTGGGGATCTATTGCAGAAACCATTGCGCACGGACAGGCCAAAGACCTTCGAGAAGCTGCCAAGCGCTCACTCGCCGCGGGATGCGACGTAGATATGGAGTCCGACGCCTACCTGCGCTATGGACTGGAACTGGCGCGCAGCAGCAGCCGCGACAGCCTGAGGTTTCGCGAGTCCGCCCGCAGAATACTCGAGCTGAAGTTCAGGCTTGGGCTGATGGACGACCCCTACCTATACTGCAAGCAGTTAAGCCTACCCGACCTGCGTCCACAGGCCTATGAAATGGCTGTTAAATCCTCTGTTTTATTGAAAAACAAGGGCATTTTACCGCTTAATTCCTCGCTTCGAGTGGGCTTAACTGGGCCCTTCGCAGCCGATAAAAATGGCGTTCTGGGCAACTGGCGCGTTTCGGCTAAGGATCAGTCTGCGCAATCTCTTGCCGAAGCAACCGAAGCATCATGGCTCTTTGCTCCGTCTGCGCCTCATTCTATTGGCCCCGAGGCATTTGCCACGGAATTGACCCTGAACAGCACGGACTTTAGCGGCAACGACCGCGCCCTGAAGGCACTGCGTTCTCAAGAGGTCCTCGTTTTGGCCGTCGGCGAGCACGGATACGAGTCGGGTGAAGGCCGAAGCCGTGCATCCCTGAGAATTAGCCCTGTGCAGCAAGACCTTGTGCGCAAAGCCTTTAAAACCGGCAAGCCGGTAGTGCTGGTTGTCTATGCAGGCCGGCCCCTGATTCTTGAGCCCTGGATGCAGGAAGGGGCCGCAGCAATCCTTTGGGCCTGGCAGCCCGGAACCATGGGCGGAACCGCCGTGGCCGACGTGCTGAAAGGGTCCCGCGAGCCCTACGGCCGCCTGCCTATGACCTTTGTGCGCAGCGAGGGGCAAATTCCGCTGCACTACGACGCCTTCTCAACCGGCCGCCCGGGGCCCAAGACCGAAGTTTTTTGGTCGCACTACACCGATGAATCCAATGCTCCGGCTTTTCCCTTTGGTTTTGGGCTGAGCTATACCTCGTTTGACTACCAAAACTTATGGGTTGAGCCCACCGAAACAGGCTGGACTGCGACCCTGACCCTAAGCAATACCGGACCGCGCGCCGGGAGCGAAGTGGTCCAGCTCTACGTGAGCCGCCAAGGCAACGGGCAGCTCTACCCGACTAAAGCGCTTAAAGGATTTCAACGCGTAACCCT
>NSIH01000011.1 GCA_002737315.1 Flavobacteriales bacterium | reverse complement strand
ACCAGCGGAAACAAGCCCTGCGGACCTTTAAATAACACCGCAGCAACCGTTAGCAATCCACCCACCCAAACCCATCGGGAGTGAGACATCGCGACCACCGCCCAAACCGTGAACGGAGCCATCCACATTTCTTGCACATGGTTGCCCATGCCCCAGCCCACCAGCGGAGCCGCGCTCCACACCGCAACAATCCATAACGCTGAATCGCTCCCCCGTTCAGGCCACAAACGACGCTGCAAGGCCCCAATTCCCGCGGCAGTAGCAATCCAAGCCATGGCCATAAAAACGCGTTCAGTCCAAACGCTTCCGCCCAAAAGGCGAAAAAACAGCGATTCTAAGCCTGTAAACATTGGCAGCTGCTCAGAATACGGGTAAGGAGCCGAAGGCTGGTAGACCGGCGCCCAAAAGGTCCCTAAGCCATCCGCTAAATTTTGTGCGACGGCGGCATAAATCTGGCCGTCCATAAACATGCCCTCTTGAAGCCAGTGCGGCATAACCCACCATGCGAGCACGGCCAGCAGCGCAAGGATTGCTAATCTCATCGACGGCGATTGGGCAGATCCCCTCGGAACCCCGGGCCCGGCTGGTGAAAATCCCTGGCCTTGGGTCCCACCCTGCGTTCGGTAGGCGCCCCGTCACTGTCTCGTACCGCCCACAAAAGCTGTTGAACCTCAGAATCCGTGAGCCTTCGCCAGGCGCCATACTCCAAACCTTCGTCGGTTAAATGCATAATTCTGCGGCGCTCCAGCAAAACCACCTCATGACCCACGTAGTCGGCCATGCGTCGAATTTGGCGATTCAAGCCCTGAACAAGGGTAATCTTATAGGAGTTTGCGTTGATGCGTTCCACCTCACAGGGGAGGGTTGTCGTTCCGAGCATGGGAACCCCCTGGGCCATAAACCTCAAATCTTCGTCTCTTATGGGATTCCTCAGCCTGACCCAATACTCTTTGGGGTGGGAATTACCCGCACGCAAAATTTTATTGACCGAATCTCCGTCGTTGGTGAGCAGCAAAAGTCCGCGCGAGTCCTTGTCAAGACGCCCTACGGTGAAAATTCGATCGGGGTAATTCAGGTAGTCCACGACATTGCCCCGTATTCCCCTGTCGGTAGTGGAGGTAATGCCTTCAGGCTTGTTTAGCAACAAGTAAACCGGTTCTGGCTTGGCCTCCGCCTCAATCTTTTGGCCATAAACGCTTATCTCATCTCCGGGCTGCACCAAATCACCGAGGACGGCAATTCTCCCGTTGATGCGCACCGCAGAGGCTTCAATTGCCCGGTCCGCCTCGCGCCGGCTGCAAATTCCGTGGCTGCTAATGTATTTGTTAAGGCGAATCCCAGGCTCCACGTTGTCTCGAAGGTTGGGTTCTTGGTACTTACTTCTGGAGCGACCCAAAAACCTTACGCAGGAGTTCGGAGGTTCTTCGAACGGGGTCGCGGCGAATGCGCTCCTCTTCCTTGGCAATTTCACTAAAAAGGGCTTCGGTTGCCTTTTGATTCACATAGGCAACCAGGTCGGTCTGAATGTCTTGGGTTCGTCCTAAAAGGCGTTTATTTTGGTTGATTGCATTAGTCAGGGGTTCCCAGTATCGAGCAATTTCGACCTCATCCAGCGCGGACTGTACCGCCGGTCGAAACGCTTCTTGAAGAGGTCGCTCCGTTTCATTGCGCAGGTAGCTTGTTGCGGAACCCTCTCCTCCGCGAAGAATTCCAAAGGCGTCGCGAACCGACATGCCAACCACGGCTTGCTTGAAGATCGGGAAGGACTTTGAGGCTGCCCGCTCGGCGCCCTCGTTGAGTTTCTCTTTAAGCTCTTGAATTTTGGGCATTAATGCCGCTCTCAAAAGCGGATTGGCGTTAATCTTCGCCTCAATATCGGCAACCTCCGGGGGCAGTGCCAGGCGGTAAAGTTCCGATTTAGCAAAGCCTCCGCCGCCACCGAGCAGGTCAGAACCGGTCTTCACGCCTTGAATCAAAGCCTCCTTGAGACCGTCCGAAGCATCGGTCTCGGTGAGAGCCTCCGCAGACTTGGGCAAAAACTGCCCTGCGGCCTTGGATATTCCGGTTGGAATTTTAATCTGAGCCTGGCAAGACAGGCTTAGCAAGACTGCTGATAGAAGGATTACGCGCATAATGGGTACAAGAACAAAGACCTTGCCTAAGACCAAACAAATAGAGGTCGGCCTGCCATCATGGCCTTAACCTTATCCCCTACGCGCCGCTGAACCGCGAGATCTTCGGGTTGACGCAGCACGTCGTCAATGAGCTCCACAACCGCCTCCATGTCGGATTCTACCAGGCCGCGGGTGGTCAAAGCGGGAGTTCCAAAGCGAATTCCGCTAGTGATAAAGGGAGACTTATCGTCAAAGGGAACCATGTTCTTGTTGGCGGTGATGTGCGCGGCCACCAAGGCATTCTCGGCCAGCTTACCCGACACGTTTTTGCTGCGCAGGTCCACAAGCATTAAGTGGTTGTCGGTTCCGCCACTCACAATATGGTAGCCTCGATCAACCATGGCCTGGGCCATGACCTTCGCATTGCTGCGCACCTGGCAGATGTACTTAAAGTATTCCTCGCTTAAAGCCTCTCCATAAGCTACTGCCTTGCCGGCAATGACGTGCTCTAGGGGTCCACCCTGAATGCCGGGAAAAACAGCCATGTCGAGCAAATGCGACATCATGCGAACTTCTCCTTTTGGGTTGGTTTCGCCCCAGGGGTTTTCAAAATCCTTGCCCATCATGATCATTCCGCCGCGCGGACCACGGAGCGTCTTGTGCGTGGTGGTAGTCACAAAATGGCAGTGTGGCATGGGGTCGTTGAGAAGTCCGCGCGCAACCAAACCCGAGGGATGGCTTATGTCTGCAAGAAGCAATGCGCCAACCTCGTCTGCGATGCTCCTAAATTCGGCGTAATCCAGGTCACGGCTGTAGGCACTGGCGCCGCAAATTATCATTTTTGGCTTCTCGCGCCGTGCGATTTCGCGAATGGAAGGATAGTGTAGGGTGCCGGTCTCGCGCTCTAGGCCATAAAAGGTGGCCCGGTAGGTCTTGCCGCTGAAGTTGACCGGGGATCCGTGCGTGAGGTGCCCTCCATGGCTAAGATCAAAGCCGAGGATGGTGTCACCCGGCTTAAGGCAGGCAAGGTAAACTGCGGCATTGGCCTGAGAGCCACTGTGGGGCTGCACGTTAACGTACTCCGCATCAAACAGTTCCGCAGCGCGGTTGCGTGCGAGGTCTTCAACGAGGTCAACGATTTGGCAGCCGCCGTAGTAGCGCTTGCCGGGGTAGCCCTCGGCGTACTTGTTGGTGAGTACCGATCCGACCGCCTCCATTACGGCAGGCGAAGTGAAATTTTCGGATGCAATTAGTTCAAGGCCTTCAATTTGGCGTTGATTCTCAGCAGTAATAAGGTCGAATAGGGCGGAATCGCGGTACATAGCGTGTAACTTGGCGTAAAAATACGGCCATGGTCAGCTTTATTCCGGTTTTAGCGCATTCAGATTTCAGCTTTTCTAATCTTCCATGGGCTGCGGTCCGCTGGAGCGACGGTAGCGTTCATCTTGCGACGCGGATTGGTGACCGCGTGCTGAGCCTAAAAGCCCTCCGTGCCGCGGGAAAGCTCTCGTCTTGGCCTGAGCTCGACCTCGAAACATTTAACCGTTTTATTGATCGGGGTCCAGAGGCCTGGAGCGGGGTTCGGGCCGAACTCATTGAGACCTACCGCGAGGGATCCCGCTGGGAGCATGATTCAAAACGAGCCCTATGTGAATGCGACTGGCAGGATGCTCCTGCAGTGCTGCCCGTAACCATTGGAGACTATAGCGATTTTTATGCCTCGCGGCAGCATGCTACCAACGTAGGAATGATGTTCCGAGATCCCGAAAATGCCTTGCTGCCCAATTGGTTGCACCTCCCGGTAGGCTACCACGGAAGGTCTTCAACAATATCGGTAAGCGGCACCGACGTGGTTCGCCCCAACGGTCAGCGCAAGGGCCCCAACGATCCGACCCCGGTATTTGGACCTTCGGTAAAAATGGACTTTGAGCTCGAGGTCGGAATCATTCTGCGCGGCGGACCTATGGATGCTTCATGGATACCCGTGGAAAAGGCTGAGGAGCACATTTTTGGCTTTGTTCTATTCAACGACTGGTCTGCGCGCGACTTGCAGCAATGGGAGTATGTTCCATTGGGTCCTTTTTTAGGCAAAAACTTTGCTTCGACCATGAGTCCTTGGATTGTTTCTTATGAGGCGCTTCAGAACAGCCGATGTGCCGGCGAGGCCCAGAATGCCCCCCTCCCACTGCCCTACTTACAGCAGAATCGCGGTTCCTCGCACTGGAACATTGAGCTTGAGGTTGCCCTTGTTACCCCCGACGGGCAGGAGACCGTGGTTTCTCGATCGAATTCAAGCAACCTTTATTGGAGTTTTGCCCAGCAAATTGCCCACCACAGCATTAACGGTTGCATCATTAGGAGCGGAGATCTAATGGCGTCGGGAACCATAAGCGGCAACGACTCAGATTCCTTGGGCTCGATGCTGGAGCTGTCTTGGAATGGAAGCAAGCCCCTCTTACTTCATGACGGCAGCAGCAGAACTTTTCTTGAAGACGGCGATACCGTAGTACTGCGAGGAAGAGCCCAAAACGGCGGACGAATCGGTTTTGGCGAGTGCCGCGCTGCCCTTTTACCGGCAAAGCGATGGCAGAAATAGATTTCGAAAAGGTTGTCAGGGCTCAGTACAGGGCCTTACTCAAGTCCGTTACCGACCGAGGTGCAGACAAAGAGGACTTGGACCTTATCAAGCGGGCCTTCAAGGTAGCCGAAGATGCCCACAAGAACGTGCGGCGAAAGTCGGGCGAGCCCTACATCACCCACCCGCTTGCGGTTGCCTTGATTGTCGCTCGCGAAATTGGCCTTGGGCCACTGTCGATTGCTGCGGCACTCATGCACGACGTAATCGAAGATTCCGAGTACACCAAAGAGGATTTAGATCATTTGTTTGGGGCCAATGTGGCCTACATCGTTGAGGGCCTGACCAAAATTCAAGGAATTTTTGACATGGATACCTCCATGCAAAGCGAGAATTTTAGAAAGCTCCTTATCAGTATTAGCGACGACGTGCGGGTAGTGCTTATTAAGATGGCAGACCGGCTGCACAACATGCGCACGATGGACGCCATGAGCCATTCGAAGCAGCTCAAAATTTCGTCGGAGACGATGTACATCTTTGTACCCCTAGCTCACCGAATGGGTTTGTATTCGTTCAAACAAGAGTACGAAGACCTTAGCTTGAAGTATTTAGAGCCTGAAGTATACCGTGAATTGGAGCAAAAGATGGGCGAAGCCGAAGAGCTTGACGGGGGCTACCTCGAGCAATTCAGCAAGAGCCTTGAGGATTTGCTGTACACAGAGGGCTTTCAGTTCTCTCTAAAAAGGCGCACCAAGGGAATCTATAGCATACGCCGCAAAATGGTCAACCAAGAGCTGCCCTTTGAGGAGGTCTACGACAAGTATGCCGTGAGGATTATTCTTGATGCTGGAACGAAGCGAGAAATGGCCGAAATATGGCGGGCCTATTCGCTTATTACCTCGATATACCGACCCAATCCGCGGCGGCTTCGCGACTGGGTTACGACCCCAAAGGCCAACGGCTACGAATCGCTGCATATCACCGTGATGGGCCCTGAAGGCCATTGGATTGAGATTCAAATCCGCTCTAATCGCATGGACGACCAGGCGGAGCAGGGCTATGCGGCACATTGGCGATACAAAGAAGACGGCTCAGGCAGCACCGCACTGGATTCATGGATTAGTAGAATCAGAGAAGTTATTGAAGGACAGGCAGATAATGCCATTGAATTTGTTGATAACTTTAAGCTTCAGCTGCTTACTGATGAAATTTTTGTCTTTACCCCAACCGGGAAAATGCTAACCCTACCAAAGCACTCTACTCCCCTAGATTTTGCCTTTGAAATCCACTCTGATCTAGGAATGAATACATTGGGGGCCAAGGTGAACGGACAGCTTGTTTCGCTGAATCACCTGCTGCAAAGCGGCGATCAGGTTCAGGTTATTAGCAGCGAAACCCAAAGTCCTCAGGAATCATGGCTCGATTGGGTTAATTCGCCCAAAGCAAAGTCCAAACTACGGTCCTATTTTAGGGATCGACTCCGCAGCAACGAGTCCGAAGGAAAAGACCGGATGGAGCGCTTGCTAAGGCGGGCCAAGATTGAGCCCAATCAGTCTACTGTACAGCGTATGCTTAATTTTTATGGCCTTCGCACCCCAAAGGAGCTCTATCTTAAGTTTGGGAAAGGTGAGCTTGATAGTCATCGGTTGAGGGAATTTTTGCGCGAAGACCGAGGCGGTTTTTACCAATACATTATTCGCCGATTTCGACCCAAGAACAAGGATGGCGCTATAAAAGAAGTGAGTTCGGCCATCGGCATACTTTTTGGTCCCGACGAAGTGGTCCTAGAATGCGAACTTGCCACCTGCTGCCGGCCCATTCATGGAGACAGCATCTTTGGCTACATCGGAAAAGACGGAATTCAGGTGCACCGCACCGACTGTCCTAAGGCTCTTAAGCTGCAAAGCCAGTTCACGGAACGGGTGATAAAGGCCATTTGGAATCTTGGGAGCCGTCCGGGCTTTAATGCACTGCTTCGTTTTTCAGGAATTGACTCTAAGGGATTAATTCTAAAGGTCACCAAGGTAATTTCGAGCGACATGCAAATTGACATTCGGGCCCTTCACATTGACGGAAACGACGGGGTTTTTCAAGGAACCGTGAGCGTAAACGTTTCGGACCGCAGCCACCTGTCCGACCTAGTGCAGCAACTAAAGGCTGTCAAGGGCATCGATCGGGTTGATCGTGAGATTTCTGCCCCTTAAGGCATCCCAATGTATTTGTGGGCTTGAAGGCCAAGGCGCCATTGGGGATTGGACTCAAGGTATGCTATGATTTTGGGTAAATTTTGATCGCGCCTTGACCATTCCGGCTGGAGGAATCTCTCAATTTGCAGACCGCACTGCGCGGAATGCGTTTCTGCCCACTTAAAATCGTCGTCGTTATAAACAATTACCTTGAGTTCATTAGCTAAACCGTACCATTCGGGCTTGGGCAATTTGTTTTTTTTCGGCGAAAGACATACCCAATCCCAGCTGCCCGTAACGGGATAGGCTCCGCTTGTTTCAAGATGAACCTTGAGTCCGCGCGCTTTGAGGCCTTCGGTAAGCGGACCCATGTCCCACATCAAGGGCTCCCCCCCGGTGATCACCACGTTAGTGTCGTTGGGGCCTGGCATCTTAATCAGGTCGTCAAGTTCCGTCAAGGGGTGAACGCTTGCATCCCAGGATTCCTTGACGTCGCACCAATGGCAGCCTACATCGCAGCCACCGATCCGCATAAAAAACGAAGAGCGACCCATGTGCGCTCCCTCGCCCTGGACGGTGCGAAAAGCTTCCATGAGCGGCAAGGCTTTGGATTTAGAGACCACGTGCAGCCCGTAGCGTATTCATAAGAAGTCCGACGCGGGTCATCAGACCAACTCCCCCGGGGACCGGCGTAATGGCCGAGGCGACGGGTTCGACCCCGGCGAAGTCTACGTCTCCGACGAGCTTGCCCTCCACCCTGGTGATACCTACATCGATAACGACGGCACCCGGCTTGACCATGTCGGCCGTAATAAAGTTCGGTCTGCCTATCGCCGAAACAAGAATATCGGCTGATTGGCACAATTCCTTTAGATTGCTGGTGCGGCTGTGGGCCATGGTCACCGTAGCGTTGCCCATTTCGGTATTGCGGCTCAAGAGTATGCTCATGGGCATTCCCACGATGTTGCTACGCCCTATCACAAGGGCATTTTTTCCGGCTGGGCTGAGTCCGAAATGCTGAAGAAGAAGAAGAATTCCATAGGGAGTCGCAGGCAGGTAGGTGGGCAAGCCAAGGACCATAAGCCCTACATTTTTTGGATGAAAGCCATCCACATCCTTGAGTGGATCAATGGCAAGAAGCACCTCATTGGGATTGATTTGCTTGGGCAAGGGAAGCTGGACGATGAAGCCGTCTATACTGGAATTCTTATTGAGTTCGCCCACCTGTCTGAGCAACTCCTGCTGGCTACAGTCGGCCGACAACTCAATGAGGGTTGACGTGAAACCAACCTCTTGGCAGTCGCGTACTTTTCCTCGAACGTAGGCTTGACTCGCGGGGTCGTTCCCGACCAATACGGCTGCAAGGTGAGGGGCCCGCTGGCCCTGAGCCAAAAGCCCGGCAACTTCTTTGCGAATTATGGACTTCCAGGACTGGGCCGCTTCTCGACCATTGAGAATTAGAGCCATTATTTGATACGGTTCATCATAGACATGAGCTGGCTGCGACCGCCCGGCCCCTGCATCATCTTCATCATTCGGCTCATTTCGTCAAACTGTTTGATCAGTTTATTGAGGTCTGTAACACTTCGGCCGCTTCCTTGCGCAATTCGAATTCTGCGGCTGCCGTTAATTATACCAGGATTGCTGCGCTCTGCAGGAGTCATAGAGCGTATCATGGCCTCGAGGTGCTTGAATGCGTCGTCGGGAATATCCATTCCCTTCATGGCCTTGCCGACTCCCGGAATCATGCCCATGAGGTCCTTCATGTTGCCCATCTTCTTAATCTGCTGAATCTGCTCGAGAAAATCATCAAACCCAAACTTATTGGTGGCAATTTTCTTGTTGATTTTGCGATTTTGCTCCTCGTCAAACTGCTCCTGCGCGCGCTCCACCAAAGAAATGACGTCACCCATTCCCAAAATTCGGTCGGCCATTCGGTCGGGATGAAAGACATCGAGGGCATCCATTTTTTCGCCGGTCCCGATAAACTTGATGGGCTTTTGAACCACCTGCCGAATGCTAAGGGCTGCACCGCCGCGAGTGTCGCCGTCTAGCTTGGTGAGAATTACCCCGGTGAAGTCCAAAACATCGTTGAATGCTTTGGCCGTGTTCACGGCATCCTGACCGGTCATGGAGTCTACTACAAAAAGAATTTCTTGGGGCTGGGTCGCTTCTCGAATCGACGAAATCTCGCGCATCAAAACCTCGTCTACCGCCAGGCGACCGGCCGTATCGATCAAAAGGTAGTTGAATCCGTTTTGCTTTGCGTAGGACTGCGCTTCTCGAGCAATTTTTACTGCATCCTTTTCACCCTCGATACTAAAGACCTCAACACTTATCTGCTCACCGAGCGTCTTAAGTTGGTTAACCGCGGCCGGCCGGTGCACGTCGGCAGCAGCCAAAAGAACCTTAAGGCCCTTTTTGCGCTTGAGCATGCTGCCAAGCTTTGCCGTGAAGGTGGTCTTGCCTGAACCCTGAAGGCCAGCCATAAGCACGGTTTGAAGTCCGGCACCTGAGGCTAGTTCACTGGCGGTCCCGCCCATGAGTTCAGCGATCTCGTCGCGCACAATTTTGACCATTAACTGGCCTGGCTCCAAGGACTTGAGCACGTCTTGACCCATTGCGTGATCTTTGACGCGGTCGGTAAAGTCCTTTGCGAGTTTGTAGTTTACGTCAGCGTCCACCAGGGCACGGCGTATGTCCTTGATGGCTTCGGCAATATTGATGTCCGAAATTTTACTGCGTCCCGACAAACGGTGCAGCGCGGAATCAATTTTTTCGCTCAGGGATTCAAACATAATCCCTGCAAAGTTAGGCTACAGCGGGGAGCATCAGGGGCACGTCTATGGCCAAAATGAAGCAGGGCGTCAGCGCTTCTACCGACACTTCAGGCGCTTCGCTCAAGCCGATTCCGTCACGGCCTTCTAATTCCTGGCCTGCGATTCGAGCGGAGCCCTCAATTACCAAGAAATAAACTCCATTTCCGCTTCGTTTGGTCGCGTAGCTTCTCGTGGTACCGGCCTTCATTCGGGTCAGCGAAAACCAAGCCTGCTGGTGAATGGGCATGGCATCCCCCCGCCCCATAGGATTCACTACCGCATGCCATTCTCGGTCAAGGGCCGCAAGGTCATAAAAGCGCTGCTCGTAGCGAGGCTCTACATCACGACGCTCCGGGAATATCCAAATTTGAAGAAGCGAACAGGGTTCGGTCTTACTGGCATTGTATTCGGAGTGCACCAATCCTGTTCCGGCGCTCATGGCCTGCACTTCCCCCATTCGGAGCACCTCTTGATTACCCATCGAGTCCTGATGCTCCAATGCTCCCGACAGGGGAATCGTGACAATCTCCATGTTGTCGTGCGGATGCTTGCCAAAGCCCGTTCCGCCGGCAATCCAGTCGTCATTGAGCACGCGTAAAACACCAAAATGGTTGCGCTCGGTATTGTGGTAGGACGCGAACGAAAAGGTATGCGAAGTCTTGAGCCAGCCGTGGTCGGCGGACCCTCGGGAGGCGGCGGAGTGAAAAACAGTCTTCAATGGTGCATTTTTTAGCTGCGTAAAGTTCGAGTACCATGCTCTACTTTTTGCTGATTGCCTCAAATATTTTAGCCCCCTTGGATTCACTTGGAACTAAAAAAACTACCTTTGCCAAGTCTATGATTTATGGTGAATTCATTCTGCCGAGCGTTCAAGTCGTGGACCCTCGCTCCCCTTTTCACGGACGCACCGTGGACATCCTTGTTGTTGACGGTCAGGTTAGGGCTATCGATGAGGCAAACAGCCTGAGCAATGCGCCTCTTATTGAATGGGCACGCGGACTTTTACTGAGTCCGGGTTGGATTGACGGGCGCGCTCGATCGGGAGCTCCAGGGCATGAGGAGCGAGAAAACTACGATTCTCTGGTCGCAGCAGCGTGCAATGGAGGTTTTACGCACGTTGCCTTGATGCCGTCAACCCATCCCGCTAGAGACAATAGGCCCAGCATTGAAGCAATTCCCGAGTACGACTCTCTGGCATGGATTCCTGTAGGCGCCCTAACCCAAGGCCTAAACGGCGAACGATTGGCCGAGCTCGCAGACATGAGAGAGGCTGGTGCCTTGGCATTCTCTGACGACAAGCACCCGATCGACCACCCGCATACCCTGCAGCTTGCGCTGGAATACGCACAGGGCTTGGATGCGCGGGTTTGGAGTTTTGCTATGGAGCGAAGCCTCTGCCCTATGGGAGTTGCACACGAAGGAGCCGCCGCCCTTAAATCTGGTATGGCCGTGATTCCGCGCTTGGCCGAAACCGTCCGCGTGCAGCGCGACTTGGCCATTGCCGAGTACGCCGGCGGGGCCATTCACCTCTCTGGCCTGTCTTGCGAAGAAAGCGTTGAGCTCGTTCGCCAAGCCAAGCTCAAGGGAATAAACGCGACCGCAGACGTGGCCATTGCCAATCTTGTGGGCAGTGAATCCGACGTAGAAACCTATAATACCGCTTACAAAGTTCTTCCGCCCCTTCGCAGCGAGTCCGATCAATTGGCTCTTTGGGCCGGACTCTTTGACGGCACCATCGATCTTGTAGTTAGCGACCATGACCCCATGGATCATGAGCTAAAGAACTGCGAATGGGGAAGCGCAAGCTTTGGCGCTGCGACCATTGAACGAACCTTTGGATGGTTTAGGGCCAAGCAAAGTAGCCAAGACGCGCTAGAGTTGTGGGTTGAGGCCGTTGCTCATCGAGCACGCAGGATTTTTGGACTAGGCTCCGTGACAGTAAACGTCGGGAGTCCAGCAGATTTTACCCTGTTTCGACTCGATGGTGAGCAGAAGGAACGCGCCAGCTTGGGGGTCAACTACCCCGACTGGAAGCAAGTCGGCCGAGCAGAAGGCGTGGTCTTAGACAGCGCGGTTTGGCAGGCTGGTTCGTAGGCTACACTTCGAGGCGCAGGCCGTCATAGGCCAGGTGAATTCCATCAGGCAGCGTAGCATCTACCTGGTCATGCAGGCCCATTTGGTGCGATATATGCGTCAGGTAGACCCTGGGGACCTTCGTTAATTGAGCAAATTCAATGGCCTCATCAAGACTAAAATGCGAAGAATGGGGAGTCTTTCTAAGTGCATTGACTACCAGGACTTCTGCACCCGAGATTTTAAGTCGCTCGGACTCATCCATGCCCGATAAGTCGGTAAGGTAGACCAAGGGTCCAACCCTAAAGCCGAGCGTCGGGAAGGTTCCGTGCATGCCTAAAATTGGAATCCACGATTGATCACCTATAGAAAAAGTGCTGCCATGGTGTATGCGATTTACCTCGAACTCCGGAGCGCCTGGGTAGCGTTCGCTGCTGAATGCGTAGGCAAACTGCTCGCGAAGCCTCCGTTCCACCCGTTCGCTGGCCCAAAGGGGCATGGCTGCACGGCTACTAAAAATGAGGGGCCTCAGGTCGTCAAGACCCGAAACGTGGTCCATGTGTTCGTGGGTCAATACCACGGCATTCAAACTGCGGTGCTCAGAACGCAAAATTTGCTGCCTGAAGTCTGGCCCGCAGTCAATTAGGACCGAGGTCGAGTCCGTGGAGACCACTACGGATGAACGAAGTCTCGTATCTTTTGGGTTTGCAGAGCAGCAGACTGGGCAGAGGCATCCGATAATTGGCACTCCTTGACTGGTTCCGCTACCAAAAAAATCGAGTAAAATTGGGGGCATTGATTCAAATGTACGCTACCTTTATGCTATGGCTGATATGGTGTTAAGCGCTGCGCAAAAGGCGCTCCGAACCAACCTAAACCCCAATATTTACGGGTCATTTGCAGAAATTGGTGCAGGACAAGAGACCGTGCGCCATTTTTTTAGGGCGGGCGGTGCCTCTGGTACGATTGCAAAGGCCATGAGTGCCTACGATAAGGAGTTTTCTGATGCCATTTACGGTCAAGAAGATGCCGGTCGCTACGTTACCGAGAACCGTTTGCGCAAGATGCTCAACCATGAGTACCAGCTTCTTCAGGAGCGCATTAATAGAGCCACTTCTCCCGATAAGTGTTTTTTTGCCTTTGCCAATACCGTGGCAACGATAAACTTTGCCAAAACATTCAAGGGTCATGGCTGGTTGGGAGTTCGGTACCAAACGCAGGCCGACCGTGAGGCCAATGAGGTTATTGTGCACGTGCGCCTGCATGAGGACAACCCTAAGTACCAGCAAGAGACCATTGGTGCCATGGGCGTCAACCTTATTTATGCGGCCTATAACCTCTACCAAGAACCTAAAAGTTTTTTATTAAGCCTTTACGACGGCATCGATCGCACAGCGATTGAAGTGGACCTCATTAATTTCTCTGGCCCGGACTTTGACCACATTGACAACAGGCTTATGTCGCTGCAGCTCATTAAGAATGGCTTTACCGACGCCGTTATTTTTGGACCCGAAGGCAAAAACCTACTGCCTGCTGAGTTGCTGTACAAGAAGAATGTTTTAGCCATGCGGGGAAGCTTTCGCCCGGTCACAAAGGTGAATATGGACATGATTAAAAAGGGCTACAAGCAATTTATTAAATCGAAGAATGTTCAAAAAGACGATGCCGTAGTTCTCTTTGAGATTACGCTAAACAACCTGCTTGCAGACGGGGCGCTTGACGAGCAAGATTTCTTGGATCGCGCCGATATTCTGTGCAGCATTGGCCAAACTGTTTTGATTTCAAACTACCAGGAGTACTATCGCCTGGTCGACTACTTCGCCGGCTTTACTAAAAAGCGCATCGGACTAATTATGGGCATACCCTCTCTTCAAGAGATTTTTGACGAGAAGTACTACGAACACCTAACCGGCGGAATCCTTGAAGCTATGGGTAGACTCTTTAGCAAAAGCATGGTAATTTACGCCTACCCCTTTCGCGGAGAAGCAAGCATTACCACGGTAAGCGACATCGTAGTAAACGATCTATTTAGGAACATCTTCGACTACCTGAAGCAGACCCGCCGGATTCGCGACATTGAAGATTTTGACCCTGAAATTCTAAGTATTTGGAGCCGTGAGGTGCTGCGTAAAATCCGCACCGGAGAAACCGGGTGGGAGGAATCTCTGCCGACCTACGTTGATAATATCATCAAAGAAAAGGGTCTTTTTGGCTACCCCAAGGCCTAGTTTAAATCGACCAAGCTAAAATGCCGACAAGGCAGACTTATATCGTTCAAGGCAGCGCTGGCGAGCAAACGAATGGTCGACAATCGGATTGGGGTATTTTGATGTACCGAATTCAGGAATCCATTGCTTGACGTAGACCATCTTGGGATCAAACTTCTCAAGTTGACTCTGGGGATTAAAAATTCTAAAGTAGGGTGCCGCGTCATTGCCTGATCCGCTTGCCCATTGCCAACCCCCTACATTGCTCGCTTGATCGTAGTCCAATAGTTTTTGCGCAAAGTAGGCCTCGCCCCATCGCCAATCAATCAGCAAGTGCTTGGTCAAAAAACTTGCTACAACCATGCGTACCCGATTGTGCATGAATCCGGTAGCGTTAAGCTGCCGCATGCCGGCATCGACCATGGGATAGCCGGTGCGACCCTCGCACCAAGCATTAAAGTTTTCTTCGGAGGTTTCCCATTCAATCCGGTCGTAAGCGGGCTTTACCGCCTTGCTGGGACTGTCGGGAAAGTGGTAGAGGAGCATTTGGTAAAAATCCCTCCAAATGAGCTCATTGACAAAGGTATCGCTCTGGTCAGCCGTATGACGAAGCAGGTTCCGAATGCTTAGGGTTCCAAACCGAAGGTGAAGACCAAGACGCGTAGTTCCCTTTTCCTCCGCCGGGAAATTGCGTCGATTGGCATACCCACGAATCACCTCATCAGTCCACATTCGGGGCGGAATTGATGCATCCGACGGGGTGAAATTCATGGATTCGAGGCTGGGAATGGCCTTACTGGACTGCTCTTCACGGAGTCCGCTTGAAAGAAGTTCTAGTGAATCAAAGTGATTAATCCCCTCTTGGGCCAAGCGCTCGCGCCACCTGCGGCTGTATGGGGTGAAGACCGAATAGGCACTGCCGTCGGCTTTGGAAACCTCGGACTTTTCAAAAACAACATGGTCCTTGGAGCCCTTGAACCACCTGCCCTCGTTTTGGTAGAGTTGCTCTATTTGCTCATCCCGCTTTCGGGCATAGGGCTCGTAGTCGCGATTGGCAAAAACCCCTTGAATTTCAGGATGTTCTGACAACCACTTGCGGTGTGCCTCGATGGGGCTGCCGTAGTACACCCAAAGTTGGCCACCCAGAGCAGCTAGCTCCGTATTGATTCGGTGCAGCTCATTATGTATGAAGTAAACCCTCGCATCACTGCGGTTCTCGAGCTTGTCAAGGATTTCGCGGTCGAATACAAAGACCGGCTGAACCGGAACTCCCGTTTGAAGCGCCCTAAATAGTCCGGAATTGTCTTCGAGACGAAGGTCGCGCCGAAACCAAAACAAGACCATGGCTAGGTCTTGATTGCCTGAATGAATTCAGCGCGAGCAGCGGGCTCACGGAACCTGCCGCTGAAGTGGCTGGTCACGGTTGAGCTTTGAGCGTCTTCTACCCCACGCATTTTGACGCACAGGTGCTCAGCATCAAGGTAGACCGCCACGTCTTCGGTTTTAAGTACTTTTTTGAGCTCTGCCGCGATTTGCTCGGTCAGTCGCTCTTGCACCTGAGGGCGCTTGGCAAAGTAGCGCACCAAACGATTCAATTTAGACAGCCCTACTACCTCACCCGAAGAGAAGTATGCCACGTGGCAGACGCCCAAAATTGGTACAAAATGGTGCTCGCAGGTCGAGTGAAGCGTGATGTTTCGCTCAAGAATCATTTCGCCGTACTGGTATCGGTTCTCAAACAGCGTAACCTCTGGCTTATTCAGGGGATTCAGGCCAGCAAACTGCTCCAAAACATACATCTTTGCCACCCTTCGCGGAGTATCTTTTAGGGAATCGTCGTTGAGATCCAGTCCAAGAATCTCCATTATGTCGCTGAACTTGCGGGCAATGCGTTCGATTTTCTCGTCGTCGGGCTGCAGAAGGTTTTCTTCTATGGTTGGCGTTGAACGCTCTCTGCTGTTGGCCGAGCGCACTCCGCTTGCCACCAGGGTTCCGTGAAAGGTTTTATTAGGCTCCATGGTATTCCACAAAATTTCGGGGTGTTTCGTACAAAGTAATGTGAAGGTCGAGGGACGCGGGCAAATGGGGCCTCAGCCAGTGCCAAATCACTACCGCAATGTTCTCTGCGGACGGAACTCGGTCGGCAAACTCCGCAACTTCTTGGTTTAGGTTTCGGTGGTCAAGCTTAGCCTCAACCTCGCTTTTGATAAGGCTTGAAAGGGTACCTAGGTCAAACACATAGCCCGTCACCGAATCAATTTCTCCTGTTAATCTAACGATAAGCTCATAATTGTGACCGTGGTAGTGCGGATTAGAGCACATGCCGAAATAGGCTTCGTTTTGGGCGTCTGTCCAATTTTTGACATAAAGTCGGTGCGCCGCGTTGAAGTGCGCATGGCGACTTACCGATGCGCGTTGGTTCTCAAAATTCATAGCTTAAGTTGGCTTTGGTATTCGCGGAATATGATTTGAAACCAAGCTGTGAAGACCTCAGGATGCGAAGTCATTTCTTGAGAGAGCGCATCCATCGATGACCACCTCACGGATTCAACTTCGTTTCTATCGAGCTTCAATGCCCCGTCGTAGCGTCCAATTATGACATGGTCGAGCTCGTGCTCAATCAGGCCGTTATCAAATTCTGCCCGATAAATAAAGTGAAATGACTCGCGGAGATCATGCAGTTCCTCGCTGTTGACTCCCAATTCTTCGCTCAGGCGCCTTTTTGCCGCCTCAAGATTAGATTCTCCCTCGCGCTGGTGGCTGCAGCAGGAGTTGGTCCATAGCAAGGGGGAGTGGTATTTACCTGCGGCTCGCTGCTGGAGCAGGGTTTTACCTTCTGAGTTAATCAAAAAGACGGAGAAGGCGCGGTGAAGGAGTCCGAGTCGGTGGGCCTCAATCTTCTCCATCCGCCCGACCGGTTCATCGGCTTTATTGACGAGGATAACAGTCTCCATAATTATAGCAGATTTAGCATGTGCCTCACGAATGAGCTTGCAAAAAGTCGGTATTTTTTGCGGTTACCGATTCGAATCCGTGTCATAAATACGTCGGACGAAGGAGTGCGCATGATTTTTTGAAAGAGCGCATAGTAGTACATATAGGCAATGTACACCCCGAAACGAGAGCCTTTGGGCAACTGAAGTATGCCTTCGTAGCCCTTTCGAAAGTCTCGCTCAATGTCTCGCTCAATGGCCATTTTTGCTTCGTCGTTAAAGTTGCTCAGGTCTACATTAGGAAAGTAGGACCGACCAAGAGACTGAAAGTCCTGTGCCACGTCGCGCAAAAAATTAATCTTCTGAAAGGCAGAGCCGAGCTTCATGGCAAAGGGCGTAAGCTCTTCGTAGCGCGCCTGATCGCCTTGGACAAAAACCTTTAGGCACATTAGGCCAACAACTTCTGCACTCCCTAAAATGTATTGTTCGTAGGTCGCTTGATCGAAGTTTTGGTCCTTTAGGTCCATTTCCATAGACCTCAAGAAGGTATTGATTAAACTTCGGTCAATTTGGTATTCATTGACCACGTACTGAAAGGATTGAAGCACCGGATTGGTCGATATGCCCTCGTCGATGGCGCGGTCGGTTTCGCTCCAAAACCGCTCCAGTAGGTCTCGTTGATTTTTGCCGTGGAAGGTGTCTACAATTTCGTCGGCGACCCGAACGAAGCCATAAATGGCATAAATCGGCGAGCGGAGGGGCTTTGACAGCCCTAGAATACCCAGAGAAAAGGAGGTAGAGTATGCCTTGGTAATTTCTTTACTCGTGGCAATCGACGTTTTGGTGTAGAAATCCATTAGTCGGAGGGATGTTCTTTGGCAACCTCACGGGCGACCACTTCACCAGAAATTATACAGGGAGGAACGCCAGGTCCAGGAACAGTAAGTTGACCAGCAAAGTACAAATTGTGGAGCTTTCCCTTAAGGCTTGGCTTGAGAATCGCCGTTTGATCGAGCGTATTAGCGAGACCATAGGCGTTGCCAAGATGCGCGTGGTATTCCTTGACGAAGTCGCGGTAGGCAAAGCTTCGTTTGACCACAATGTGGTCGCGAATATCTATACCAATCTGCTTTTTAATGCGCTCCGACACCATGCCGAGATAGCGCTCGCGAATGGAATCGTCGTCTTCAAGCCCTGTGGCCATGGGGATAAGGATAATGAGGGTATCCTTGCCCTCTGGAGCCATGGATGCATCGGTAGCCGAAGAAATGCTCAAGTAAAAAAGCGGTTTTTCTGGCCACCGCGGGTTGGTATAAATAGCGTCTGCGTGGGTATCAAAGTCCGCATCAAAGAAGAGCGAGTGGTGCTCGAGTTCAGGAAGTTTGGTATCTAGACCCAGATAGTACATAAAGGCAGAAGGTGCCATTTTTCGTTTTGCCCAATAGTTGGCGGAATATCGTCGAAACTCAGGCTTTAGGAGTTTTTGCTCAATGTGCGCATAGTCTGCCGAGGCTACTACCACGTCAGCGTCGTAGCAGGTTGACCCCACGTAAACTCCTGATATTGATTTGCCTTCGTAGCGAAACCCGGTTACTTCTTGGTTAAAATGAAAACGTGCACCCTGCTCCACCGCGAGTTGGTGAAAGCCTTTGACTACCGAATACATGCCACCAATGGGGTACCATGTTCCTTGGGCAAAATCCGAGTAGTTCATTAGGCTGTACAAGGCCGGCGTGTTGCTGGGAGTGGCTCCAAGAAAAAGCACAGGGAATTCTAAGAGCTGCTTGAGTTTGGGATTTTTAACCACCTTAGCAATGCTGCTGCGTATGCTGCTCAACAGGTCCATGCGAAGCAAGCCGGTGAGAATTCTCATGTCGGCAAACTCAAAAAGGCTTCGAGAAGGCTTTCTGACGAGGTCGTCAATGCCCACGCGGTATTTGTACTCTGCATCCTTCAAGAAAACCTTAAGTTTCGCGGCAGATCCGGGCTCTAGACGCTCGAAGAGTGCCTCGATCTCGACCATATTGGCTGGGATGGGCATAGGCCCGTCTTCAAAGTAGATGCTGTAGGACGGATCAAGCCGCTGCAACTCATAGTAGTCTGAGGTTTTTTTGCCGAAATGGCTAAAGAACGTGTCGAAGACGTCAGGCATCCAATAAAAGGAAGGCCCGAGGTCAAAGGTGTAGCCCTCATGAATCCACTGGCGACCGCGGCCTCCTGGGGTGGCGTGCATTTCAAGAACATCTACCGAATACCCAGCTTGAGCAAGGTATGCGGCGCTCGACATTCCGGCAAAACCGGAGCCTATTACTATGGCTTTCTTCGGCATTAGGCGTGTCCGCGGATTCCGCGCAGCTGCTCAATCATTTTGCGACGAGCTAAGAATATTCTACTTTTTACAGTACCGAGTGGAATTCCCATGTGGTTGGCTATTTCTTCGTATTTGTACCCGTTAAAGTACATCATGAAGGCATCTAGATAGGTGCTCTCCACAAGCTCAATTCGATTTTTAATGTTGGTCATTTCATAGGGGCTGTCTGCCTCGTCTTCCCTATTGGCCATCATGCCACCAAGCACGTACTGATTCTCGCTGTCGTCTAGGTAGGTATTTTGATTCTTCTTCTTGCGGTAGTTATTGATGAAGGTGTTCTTGAGAATCGTATACATCCAACCCCGCAGGTTGGTCCCTGGCTGATACTTCGTTTGGTTTTTGATGGCCTTGTAAAAGGTTTCTTGAACGAGGTCCTCAGCGTCTTCGGAGTGGCGTGTTAGTTTAAAAGCTAGCGCGCGCAAAAATTGCTGATGCTGGTAAATCTGTGGGCCGAAGGTATCGTGCTGCATTTCTTTTGTTTAACAATTGACAATCAAAGTTAAACATTATGAAGCTAATATCGTGCCAATTGTGCAATGTTTTAATTAAAAACTTAAACAAAATATAAAACAAGGCATGCCACTACTAACTGGCTTATGCCATTGTGACTAGTGCATGGCCAAGTTGAGTCAAAGTCGGATAGACAACAATGTTCGAGTCCGTGTTGTCCCAATCCGATACAGCGAGCCCGGTAACCCAAAGTGGCACAGAGCCCATAAAAGAACGTGCGTCCTTGGCGTACTGCGCTACTTGTTCCGGCAAGGGCTGTGTGGTCCATACACTTATCACGACTTTGAAGGAACTTGTATCCTTAAAAATGTGCTTTAGATGCTCTAGGGGCAGAGACTGCCCAAGATTTAATACGACCTTGCCCTGGGATTTAAGCAAATAATGCAGGTAAAGAAGTCCTAGCTCATGAAGCTCGTCCTGCGGGAGGTAGAGTAGAATTCCAGGGTTTTGGGCAGACATTCGCTGGTCCTCTAGGCGATCTAGGGCCGCATAAATTTTTTGCTTGATGATGTTGCTGGCAAAGTGCTCGTGCGCTACACCCAATGCATCGGTCTGCCACATGTAGCCGATTTGATGAATAAACTCCCCTACCAGTTTGGTGAAGGTGGCCTCCTCTCCTATCTCCTTGATGCTCGCGTCCAAAACCTCCGAGAAGGAGTGTTCGTCAAGGTCAATGCAGGAATGAACCATCCTGGTGACTTGAGCGGACTGGCTCCCGTTGAGTACGGCTTCTTCAAAAACGGTTTGGCAAAGCTGCTCTTTAGACAAATTTGCAATCTTACTAATTCTCCAACCTTTTTGAATGAGGACCGATACGTTGAGTAGGGTTTTTAAGTCTTCGTCGCTGTAGAGCCTAATATTGGTATCGGTTCGCTTCGGAACTACAATATCATAGCGCTGTTCCCAGATTCGCAAGGTGTGTGCCTTGATACCAGTCATGTGCTCTAAGTCCTTAATACTGTATGAAGAATCCATCCATTCCTTAACTTATAATGCTGCAAAAGGTTCAGACCATGACTCCCTACCTTTGCATTCCGCAAATTAGTCACTATGTCGAATTTAATCACGGAGCTTCAGCGCCGCCGAACCTTTGGAATTGTTTCGCACCCCGACGCAGGCAAAACTACCCTAACCGAGAAGCTTTTGCTTTTTGGCGGAGCTATTCAAGAGGCCGGTGCGGTAAAAAGCAATAAAATCAAGAAGGGGGCCACTTCTGACTTCATGGAGATCGAGCGCCAACGGGGCATATCGGTCGCCACTTCGGTTATGGCTTTTGAATACCAGGGCAACCACATCAATATTTTGGATACTCCTGGCCACCAAGATTTTGCTGAAGACACCTACCGTACCCTAACGGCCGTCGACAGTGCCATTGTGGTAGTTGACGTAGCCAAGGGAGTAGAAACCCAGACCGAAAAGCTCGTCAGCGTATGCCGAATGCGCGAAACTCCCATCATCGTATTCATCAACAAGCTTGACCGCGAAGGGCGCGATGCCTTTGACCTGCTTGACGAGATTGAGGCCAAACTTGGTCTACGACTCTGCCCCCTCTCCTGGCCCATTGGAATGGGTGCCGAATTTCAGGGTGTCTATGACCTTTGGTCCAAGTCTTTATTGATCTACAACCAAGTGAGTAAGCAGAGGGTCGCCGAGGGACTGTCCTTCAGCGACCTAAGCAGCCCTGAACTGGTGAATCGCATCGGAGAACCGGCAGCAAAAGCCTTGCGCGAGGAGCTGGAATTGGTTCGAGGAGTGTATCCGGAGTTTGATCGTGATTTATACCTAAGCGGGCAGCTGCAGCCAGTATTTTTTGGTTCCGCATTGAATAATTTTGGGGTGCGCGAACTCCTGAACTGCTTCACCGAAATAGCCCCAACTCCGCAGCCCAAGCAGGCCGAGGAACGAATGGTCCGCCCCGACGAGGTCAAGTTTAGCGGTTTTGTCTTTAAAATTCACGCGAATATTGACCCCAACCACCGAAGCCGCATTGCCTTTGTGAAAGTCGTGAGCGGAACCTTTGAGCGGAACACGAATTACTTTCACGTCAGGGAGGGTAAGAGCTTGAAATTCAGTTCGCCAATGACTTTTTTAGCGAGCAAACGAGAGGTGGTTGAGAAGGCCTATCCCGGCGACATCGTTGGCCTTCCTGACACGGGACTGTTTCGCATCGGCGACAGCCTCACTAGCGGAGAGAGCCTTCATTTTAGTGGAATTCCGTCTTTTTCACCCGAGCACTTTCGCTTTATTAATAACGCCGACCCCCTTAAGTCAAAGCAACTCGCAAAGGGAGTTGACCAGCTCATGGACGAAGGGGTAGCCCAGTTGTTTACTTTGGTAGCCAACGGACGCAAAGTAATCGGTACGGTTGGTGCGCTGCAGTACGAAGTGATTCAGTACCGCCTGGAGCACGAGTATGGAGCCAAATGTTCCTACGAACCCTTCCCCGCCTACAAGGCCCTTTGGATTGAAGGCGATTTAGGCAGTCAATTAGAAGAATTTCAGCGCATGAAGGCCCGCCAATTGGCTACCGACAAGTTTGGACGCCTGGTGTTTTTGGCCGATTCTCAGTTTGGACTGCAGCTCACCCAAGAGAAATTCAGCACGCTCACTTTTCACGAGAAGAGCGAGTTTTAATACTCTATAGCAGCAGAATAGCACGTCCCTCTCGATGGACGACTGCCGGGCATAACAACTTATTCAGCGCCCTTCATGTAGGTATTGAGCACTTCTTGGCTCACACCCATATTGCTGAAACCGCCATCATTGTATAGGTTTTGCATAGTCACCCGACGGGTCATGTCGCTAAACATGACGACGCAAAGGTTTGCGCAGTCCTCTGCGGTAGCGTTCCCCAAGGGGCTCATTTTGTCGGCAAAATTTAAAAAGGCACTGAAGCCTTTGACCCCACTTCCGGCGGTGGTTGGCGTTGGGGATTGGCTGATCGTATTCACCCGAACCTGCTTGCTGATGCCGTAGTGGTATCCGAAGCTGCGGGCAACCGACTCCAGATAGGCCTTGTTCTCTGCCATATCGTTGTAGTCTGGGAAGGTTCGCTGCGCTGCCATGTAGGTCAGAGCAAGAACACTGCCGCCCTGGCTGAGCGCGTCCATCTGGTAGGCCGTTTGAAGCACCTTGTGAAAGCTAACGGCTGAAACGTCCCAACCTTTGGTCAAGAAATCGTAGTTGAGGTCGGTGTAGGGCCTGTTTTTTCGCACGTTAACCGACATTCCAATGCTGTGCAAAATGAAGTCAATTTTGCCTCCAAAGTGATCCATGGCACCTTGGATAAGGTTTTGAAGCTCTTCAAGACTCGTGGCGTCTGCTCCTATTACTAGGGCACCCGTTTTCTCTGCCAGGGCATTGATTTCACCCATTCGCATCGCCATGGGTGCGTTGGTAAGCACGAGCTGCGCTCCCTGTGCATGGCATTGCTCAGCGACTTTCCATGCGATGGAATCGCTGTTGAGGGCACCAAACACGATGCCTTTTTTTCCTTGAAGTAGGTTGTTGTTCATAGTGCAAATATCGCTAAAATCATTGGGCAGACGCCATCAAGGCCTCCGCCTGCGCCATGGCCACTACACTCAAGACTCCATCAGAAAGTAGGCGGGCAACTTCTGAAATACGCTCGGCCTTATCTAAGACCTTGAGCACCGTGCGCGTACTGTTTTTATCGACGGATTTCTCAACAATCCAGTGCTGGCTGCCAAGCGCAGCTACTTGAGGCAGGTGAGTAATGGCAATCACCTGTGCGTCTCGACTCATTGATCGAAGCATTTGCGCCATTTTGCTGGCAGTTCCGCCCGAAACCCCGGTGTCAATCTCGTCAAAAAGTACCGTAGACAGGCCCTGGCGCTGGGCAAGGAATCGCTTGAGCACGAGCATGAGACGGCTCCGCTCCCCCCCTGAGGCAATCTTGGCGAGGTCTTGCATGGACTGTCCAGGGTTTGCACTGAATTCCAACTGGTAGCTATAGGTTCCGGCGGCACTTGGCGCAGTGCGGAGCTCTGCTTTTACAGCAAACTGGGTCTGGGGCATGGCCAAATCAGCTAATCCCTCCCGAACCGCTTGGGCCAATTTGGGTTCAGCCTGCATCAAATCTTGGTTCCAGGCCGAGCCTGCTTGCTTCACTTTTTTAAGCGCGGACTCTATTGCGGCCTGAGCCTGCAGACGCCGCTCCTGCCCAGCATCCCAAACCTCGAGCCTCTGCTCCAGCAGGGCTTGATGATTTAGAAGCGCCTCGTCGTCAGTGCATTGGTGCTTGCGCTGCAGTCGGTCGATTGCGGCAAGGCGTTCTTCGGCAATTTCTAGGGCAAGAGGGTCTGTATCGAGTCGTTCCACCAGATCGCTCCAGCGATCTCGAAGTTCGCGCACCTGCTCCTCGAGGGCGAATCCCATGGCAGACAGTTCCTCATTGGAGGGGCTCAAACGGGCAACCCGCTCCCCTAGCCTGCGCACCTGGGCTCCTAAGGACTCCAATCCCAGTTCTTCGCGATCAATGAGCGAGAGGGCTTCTGCGCTCGCTTCACTCAGTTCCTTTTGGTTGCCCAGCAGACTCAAACGCTCCCGCAAGGAGGTCTCTTCGCCCGGTTTAAGTGCTAAAGCCTGTAACTCCTCGACCATGAATCGGAGGTATTCTGGGTCTGACACTGCGCCAATTTGCGATTCTAAAAGAGCTAAATCAGACAGGGCACCGCGGTAGATAGACCAGGCTTTTCCGTAGTCTGCGCGAGCCTCTTCATTCTGTGCAAAAGCCTCAAGAAGCAGAGCCACCCCTTCGCTGCGAGCCCAGAGGCCTTCGTCTCGTTGGCTGTGAATGTCCACTAAGGAGGATGAAACCCGTCGCAATTCGTCGAGGCGTACCGGAGAATCGTTAATGAATGCTCTGCTTCGTCCACCAGGAATCACTTCGCGGCGCAGCACGAGAAGGGCTTTGTCTTTATCGGTCCACCAATCCCATTCGGCGGAGCCAAGGTCGGCTTCGAGAGATTCGGGCACCGAGAACTCCGCTTCTACCAAACATCGTTGGTTCGCTTGGCCGATGCTGGCAAACTCTGCCCTACCGCCAAGGGCAAGCTGGAGTGCGCCGAGAAATATGGACTTACCGGCACCCGTTTCTCCAGTAACCACGGTGAATCCAGGCTCGACAATAAGGTCCAATTGGTCGATTAGCGCAAAGCGTTCAATGTGCAGACGACGTAGCATGGAGCAAACCTAGGACAGTCTAGCGAGACTTACCCATAATTAAGTACTTACTTGCGTTTGATGCATCCATTACCTGCAGAACCTCTATTAATTCCTGAACTGGAATACTTGGTCCGCCAGAGAAAATCTGCTGAATCTCGACCGACTTGCTGTCAAAAAACCAGCGCAGTAAAAAAATATTGGGCTGCCGGGTATGAATGGGCAGCAGGGCTTGCAAGGAACTTATGATTGATCGCTTAGCCTCAAGCTGGGTTTCTAAGCTGGCAATGCGATCGATTCCTTCGCGGTGGTATCGGTACCAAGTCTGTAAAAAAACCTCATTAGCAGGATTAAGCAGGTCCTCAATGATCCAAAAGCGGTTTCGGGTAGAGGTGAAACGGTCCCAGCCACCGCCAGCTCCCGAGGCCTGTGCCATCTGTGCAATCTGCATGGCAGACAAAAGGGACGCCCTCGCCTGTGAATCAAAGGAAGCCTCATCCAGCCCGAGCGCTAAGTAGGCATAAAAACCCAGCAAAGAGGGTAAATCTTGGAACTGGTTGGACTGAAACTCTACAATTTCATTAGGTCGATACCTAAAACGCAGATCAGGATCCTGAAAATTGAGTGTAGAGGTATTGTAGTCCGCGCCATAAACCGGACGCGCAAAGGAGACCTGCAGGTTGCCCGACATTTGACCGCTGCTTTGGTCATAATCTCTGATGGTCAGCACTAAAGAGCCGCGAATGCGCTCATCCTGCTCCCAGGTGCCCTCGGTCCAAGCTCGGTTATTGATCAGGTCGCGAACCACCTGCTCTAATTGCGTAAAAACCTGACGGTCATTAGTTTGAACCTCCGGAGCTTGAACCTTAACTTCAATAAAAAATTCTTGAGCATGCATGGTTATGCCAGCCAACCAAAGTATCGAATGAAGAACAATTGATTTCATGCCTTGAAGTTAGTCCTTGGTCGCGAAGCGTTCAACCCAGTCCAAAATACGGCTAGCAACCTGGGCTTTGGTCTCGAGCGGACCCTGTTCTTCGTGGCTCTCGGTCACAAGGGTTATCTGATTGGTGTTTGAATTCATACCCGTTTGCTCGGTTTCGTAGTTCAGAACCATGGCATCGGCGCCTTTGCGAATCAACTTATTTTTTGCGGAACTCAAGCCCTCTCCTGTTTCAAGAGCAAAGCCAATAACTACTTGACCCGGAGCCCTGCGCTTGGCTAAATCCTGGAGAATATCTGGCGTAGGCTCAAAATTTATGGTCGCGGACAGCTCTGATTTTGGGATTTTTTCGCTGCGGACTGAAGTCGGACAAAGGTCCGACACCGCTGCGGCGGCTATCACCACGTCTGCATGCGGCAGGGCTTCGACCGATGCGGCATGCATTTCTGATGCGCTTCGCACGGGAATAATTTTTACCGCATCGGTCCAAACCCGGTCTGCTCGGCGCAAAGGCCCGCGCACCCAATGAATCCTGGCTCCGCGTTGCTCGGCTTCAGCGGCGATTGCCTCCCCCATACGTCCGCTGGAACCGTTGGTCACAAAACGAACCGGGTCAATTGATTCCTCCGTTGGTCCCGACGTGAGCAATAGGGTCTTGCCAAGCCAAAATGGGCGGGCTGCAAAATGCAGTTCCAGGGCGCGAAGCATGAATTCCGGTTCCACCATGCGCCCAGCCCCACTCAAACCTGACGCAAGCGCTCCTTCTGGAGAGGGCCAAACTTCGTGCCCCATGCTTCGCAGTCGGACTAAATTCTGTTGGGTAGCGGGGTAGGCAAACATGTCCAGATCCATAGCCGGAGCCCAAAAAACAGGACATTTTGCCGAGAGTACAATGGATAGAACTAAATTATCGCAAAGTCCATTGGCAGCCTTGGCTAGGGTGTTGCTCGTTGCAGGAGCAACTACGACGGCCTCAGCCCATTCCGCAAGATGAACGTGGTTGTTCCAAGAGGTACGGCCTCCATGGCTCAATACTAAATGCTGTTCGGAGGCGGTACCCGACAGGGCCGCAAGCGTTAGGGGCGAAACAAAGTCCTCAGCAGCCGGAGTAAGGGCCACCCGAACCTCTGCACCCTCCTGCCGAAGCAAGCGAACTAAAAAAGGAATTTTATAGGCGGCTATGCCCCCACTTAGAGCCAGCAGGATGCGGCGACCCTGCAGAATCATCAATTAAGCCTTATCGCTATCGGTCTCCGGATAGCGGTAAAATATCTTGCCGTCGAGCCATTCGCGCACTGCCATGGCATGAGGCTTAGGGAGCACCTCGTACTGGCGAGACATTTCAATCTGCTCCTTGTTCTCAAAAACTTCTTCGAGGCTATCAGTAACTACTTCAAAGTCAACGAGCTTATCATTGATTTCAGCACGCAAGGTCTCATTAATTTGCTCTGCACGGCGCGAAATCTGGGCAATTGCCTCATAAATGTTGCCTGTAGCAGCATCCAGCTCGTTAAAATCCAAGGTTTTGGTGGTCTTCGAGGCGGCTAGGTGGGCTTTATCCATAATAGAGGTAACTAAGTTGCAATTTGGAGGGCAAAAGTACGATTATTTTTGTTTGTTTGATGTGATTTGCTTCTCGAACGATGCAACGTCTGCGGCGTAGGTGCCGCTCGGGAAGGTTGATCGGTACTCCTTCACGTAGGTTTCGGCCTCCTTAAAACGCTCGGCCTTCTTGGCATCAATAGAATTTTGAGCGTACCTCACGGCAGATTCTAGGCGAAAGTACATGGCCTGCTCGCGACGCGGACTAGAGGGGTGTTCCGTAAGCATTACGTTGAACGATACCACGGCGCTAGAATACTGATTTCGATGGTGGTAGCCCTTGGCAATCAAATAACTCTTTTCTTCAAGCCGTCGCCTAAGCTCATCAATGTGGTCATTTGCTTCACTTAAAAACTTAGAATTGTCGTGCGTGTTGATGAAAAGCTGGAGCTCATCCATCGCCTGGTAGGTGTAGGCCGGGTCAAGGGTAATCGATGGGGCTTCGAGGTAGGCACAGTATGCGGCCAGGTATGCTGCGTCCTCCGCGAAATCGTCGGAAGGAAAGGTCTGAGCAAAACGCTTAAAGTGGTAGGATGCCAGAATATAATCGTGCTGAGCGTAGAGGGTTTTGGCAAAGTAGCGGTAAACTTCTTGGGCCTTAGTGGTTCCTCGGTACGAGGTCATTAACTCGTCAAAAAGCGGAAAAGCCTTGCTGTAATTACCCCCTTCGTAGTACTTAATGGCCCGCTCAAGCCGGTAGGCCGGGTCAGTGTTTTTAAGCACTTTGCCATAGTCACCGCAAGAAGTTAGCGCGAGCAAGGCACCTAGAACAAGCATGATTTTTTTCATAATTCGTGCTGCTGCAATTTGCGTACCGAGAAGGCTAGTTCGGATTCAAGTCCTTCCGAAATGGGCCAAAGCGGAAGCCTTAGGGAATTTTCGATAATTCCAAGGTGGCTTAGAGCCGATTTAATTCCGCCCGGATTACCCTCTTGAAAAAGCTGCTGGGTGAAGCGGAGCATGGCATAATGCCCAAGTCGGGATTCTTTTAGATTCCCGTTTATTGCATCGCGAACCATCTGGCTAAAGGTTTTAGGAAAAGCTTGTCCGCTAACAGAAATCACGCCCTGGGCTCCGCAGGCAATCATGGGCAGGGTCAAATTATCGTCTCCGCTGAGCACATCAAAGCCGTCTGGAGCGTCCGCGATGAGGTCCATTACCTGCTCTAGGTTCCCACTGGCTTCTTTGATGGCCACCGCATGCGGAACAGACTCTGCAATTCTTAGGGTGGTCGAAGCCAGCATGTTGGAGCTGGTTCGACCCGGAACGTTGTACAAAATAATTGGAAGATCCGTATAGGACGCCAGGTGGCAAAAATGGCGGTAAATACCCTCTTGGCTGGGCTTATTGTAGTAGGGAGATACGCTCAGCACCCCCTGAACACCCATAGCAAGACCCGAGCGTAGCTCTTCGGCAACCTTGGCGCTGTCGTTCCCGCCAACTCCCTGAACCAGGGGAACTCGACCCTCGGAGGCTTCAAGTATGGCAGCAACAGTACGAATTCTCTCCTGGGTGCTGAGGGTCGCCGTTTCGGCAGTCGTTCCTAGGGCCACAAGGAACTCCACTCCGCCTTCAATGCAATGGTTAACCAAACGCTTAAGCGCCGGATAATCTACTTCATTGTCAAGCGTGAAGGGAGTCACCAGGGCTATGCCTGTTCCGCGAAATGGGTTGATGCGAGCGTTCATCGAGGGGGAATTTTAGCGAGCCATGCACTCAAAGCACGAAAGTAGTCCATAGGAAGGCGGTCTGCGCTGTGGTAGCGCACGTCGTAAAAGTCGTTGGCGCCCGTAATGCTCACGCGAAGTCCCGAGGGAGTGCGCGACACAATGTAGTCTATAGGGCTGTCTTGGCTTCGGTGCAGCACTACCACTAGATCAAATTCAGTTTGCATGAATTCCAATGCGTTACCCCCTTGCACCGCTCCGTTCCAGGCAAAGTCGTCGGTAAAAATGAGCTGGCGACCCGAGTACAGTGCGTTTTTGGGACGCATTTCGCCAGTCCATCCAATTAAATTGACGGATCGCTGCTGGGCCTGCAAAGCAGAGACTACCTGGCGCATGGATTCGAGGTAGCCCTCTTCTGCCCTGGAGTCAAATACGATTCCTATGCGGCGAACCTTCTCCCAGCCCGGCCAATGGGTCGTTGCGGGTCGTTCATTGGCCGCACGGCGCCAGGCCTTCTTTTGGAGCGGAGCGCTTAGTCTGTAGAGCCAATCCATAATTGATAATCTTCTTCTGTTAACCATTGTACTCCTAGAGCTTCTGCCTTGCTGCGTTTGCTTGGCCCCACCCCTTCTCCAGCCAATAAGTAGTCTGTTTTACTGCTTACGGAGCTGCCTACGCGTCCGCCGTGCTCTTCGATGGAACTCTTGATTCCGTCTCGGCTGAATTGCGCAAAAACACCGCTTACTACAAAGGTTTTGCCCTGAAGCAGCCCATACTCTGAAGTTGTGGATTGGGCCTGTTCCAGTTTAATTCCCTGGGACTTGAGTCGGTCAAGTTCATGGCGATTTTCTGGGTTTGCTAGCCAAGACTGAATGCTCTCGGCAATTTGAGGTCCCACGTCGGGCACGTCGAGCAATTCTTCGTGGGTCGCATTCATTAAATCTTCGATGCGGACAAATGCTTTAACGAGTTTTTTGGCTACGGTTTCGCCCACATGGCGGATTCCTAGGGCAAAAAGCACGCGCGAAAAGGGCAGGTTTTTACTTGCCTCAAGGCTGGCCAAGGCATTGCTTACGGACTTTTCTTTGAACTTCTCTAGCTGACTCCAGCCCTGCTCGCCAAGGTCGTAAAGGTCTGCGGGAGTCCGAACCCAGCCAAGATCCACCAAGCGGTCGATGGTTTCGGTTCCGATGCCGTCTACGTCCATGGCTCGCCGATGAATAAAGTGCTCCAGGCGGCCCTTAATTTGGGTAGGGCATTTTTGGTGGTTGGGGCAAACGTGCTGTGCCTCCCCTTCGCGGCGCTCCAAAGCAGAGCCGCAGTCGGGGCAGATTATGGCAAAGGACACTGGGATAGCTCCAACGCTGCGACGGTCCAGGTCCACCGACGTGATTTTAGGAATAATTTCTCCGCCCTTTTCTACCCAAACCCAGTCGCCAAGGTGCAGGTCGAGCTTGAGAATTTGGTCTGAATTGTGTACCGAGGCACGCTGAACCTGGGTGCCGCTGATCCATACGGGCTCAAGATGGGCCACTGGAGTTATGGCTCCGGTGCGACCGACCTGGTAGATGACGTCGAGCAATGGCGTGCAGGCCTGCTCGGCATTGAATTTATAGGACATTGCCCAACGGGGCGATTTGGCGGTCGAACCCAGTCGCTGCTGCTGGTCCACCCGATCAACCTTGACGACTACCCCGTCGGTAGCAACCGGGAGGTTTTGGCGTTTTTGGTCCCAAAAGGTGAGAAACTCCTTGACTTGGTCTGCTGTTTCGCAGCGCTGCGACCATCGCTCCTGCTGAGACGGGACAGGGAATCCCCATCGAGCCAAACCCTGCATGGCCTCGGAGTGCGAAGCAAAGGGACTTTGGCTGGAGTAGGCCGCGTAGGTAAACATGCTGAGGCGGCGCTGGGCAACCTCGGCAGAGTCCTGCATTTTTAGGGTTCCTGAAGCGGCGTTTCGAGGGTTGGCAAAGAGTTCGAGTCCGGCGTTTTTTCGATTGTTGTTGAGGCGCTCAAAGTCCGCATGCAAGAAGACAATTTCGCCCCTCACCTCGAGATCGAGGGGGGCATCAGAGGGAAGTTGAAGCGGAATTCCCTGGATGGTGCGCACATTCACGGCCACATCGTCGCCCTTCAGGCCATCGCCACGGGTAAGGGCGCGCGCAAGCAGTCCGTTTTGATAGCAAAGCGAAATTGCAACCCCGTCAAATTTAAGTTCCGCGTTCCAAAGAATGCGATCGCCAGGCACGAGCTCCTGGGCTCGGTTTATGAATTCGTCGAGTTCCTCGAAGCTGTAGGTATTGGCAAGACTCAGCATGGGCCTCTGGTGACTAACCTGTTGAAAATTCTTGGTGAAGCCTCCGCCCACTCTTTGGGTCGGACTGTTGGGGTCCCTTAACTCGGGATGACCCTGCTCTAATTCCTGAAGTTCGCGGAGCAATCGATCAAATTCCGTGTCGCTTACCGCGGAATTGTCGGTGACGTAGTAGCGTCGGTTGTGCTCGTGCAGTTCCTTGCGCAACTGGTGAATTCGATCGATCGCGGTCATGCCTTCAAAGGTAGGGCCTGACTGCCTGGATTTTGAGCCCAAACCCAACGCGGCGAAGCAAATTGATCCTGTATTTCTTGCGTTTGGTATCCTAGCGATTGGGCCAATTGTGCGACATCGCCCACCCGATCGCGGTGGCATTCAAAGCCCACTTGGTTTGCGCCAAGTACTCGGGCCCATGCCAACGCACGTCGGTAGTAGAATAAGGGATCCCCCGAAGGAGCATACAGCGCCAAAGAAGGTTCAAATTCAACTACCTCTACCTCGAGGTATTCCTCAGGGCTGATGTAGGGAGGATTGCAGAGTATGGCGTCTGCCTGCAGACTATCGGACGGGTCGTCGCGAAGGTCCGCTTCAATAAAACGCAGGTCAAGGCCCAGCATAACCGCATTTTGAACGGCTACTTCTAGGGCAAGTGGCGACAAGTCGATGCCCGTGATACTCAGGTCAGGGCGACGGTTTTTAAGAGCTAGGGCAATACAGCCAGAACCCGTTCCTAAATCAAGGACTCTAGCAGCCTTAGGAAGGCGTTCCGCGGCGAGAGCCACCAGCTCTATGGTCTCGGGGCGGGGAATGAGTACATGGCAGTTGAGGTGGATTTTTAGGTCATCAAAATACTCAAAACCAAGAATTTGCTGAATGGGCATTGCGCTATTTAGGGCAGAGGCATGCGCTGTAAATGCCTGAAGTACTTCATTTGAAGCCGGCCGGCCTCCTTCTAGATACAAACGCCCTGGGCTGAGGCCCGTTTGGGCGTCAATCCAAAGCCGCCATTGGGCCCTGGCCTCGGAATCTTGAAAATGACTCCTGGCCAAGAGAAAAGCTTGCTGAAGTTCGCGCCATGTCACGTGGCAAAGGTAGCGCAGTACCTTAGCCACGTGGTGATGCAGCGCGAGGAGTACTTCATGCGTCGAGCCCTTGATTTGGCGGCTCAAGGGATTGGTTTTACCCAGCCCAATCCTTTAGTTGGAGCCCTAATCGTGCACGGCGATCGGATTTTAGCCGAGGGCTACCACCACCGAGCCGGCGAAGCGCACGCCGAAGTCATGGCCTTGAATCAGCTTCGAACCGAGGACCTAAGCCTTTTGCCGGAATCCCAGCTTTATGTGAGTCTAGAGCCCTGCAGCCATCAGGGACGCACTGGCCCCTGCAGCTTAGCTATTTTACATTCCGGCATAGGCACCATCGTGGTGGCGCACCAGGATCCGAATCCCTTGGTTTCAGGGCGCGGACTGGCCATGCTGCGCGATGCAGGACGCAGGGTCATTCTTGGAACGTTAGCGAAGGAGGCCGCAGAGCAAAACAGGCGATTTTTTACTTCCATTGCTTTGGGAAGGCCGCATACTACCCTCAAATGGGCCCAAGACGCGCTAGGCCAGGTGGATGGTCCGCGCCAAAACCACCCTGGCCCTTGGCCCATCACAGGCCAAGAGGCTCAAATCTGGACGCATCGGCTGCGGCAGGAATGCGGGTCGCTCCTGGTGGGCGCAGGGACCTGGTTGGCAGACGCCACCCGAGGAGGAGTTCGGGCCGTCGCTGGGCCCGAGATACCGCGGTACCTATGGGCCGAACGGCCTTTGAATGCTATCGACCAAGAGCGGGCTCACCGCGAAGGATGGACCCTATGGAGTCCGCGTGAGGGAGAAACCAGTGGTGAAGCCTTAGGGCGCAGCCTCAGGGAATGCGGCCAGGTTGGGCTTTTGGTCGAGGGAGGCCCGCGTACCCTGCAGCATTTTATGGATCACGGTTTTTGCGACGAGGCCTATCGCTTAGTGAGCCAAAAAGCACTGCCCGAAGGCGGAAGCTTCGCCCCCAAAACGTCCTGGGACTGGGATCCGCGTGCGAAATGGGGTTCGGATGAGCTGCAGCAGGCTCGACTCCCTAAATTAGCATTATGAAGAAATTTTGGCTTCTTGCCTGCGCTATGGTAGTTCAAGGGATGAGTGCCCAGGAACTTGAATCCCGGCTCAACTGGGGCAGTGCAAGCCTCAACCCTGCGGTGGAATGGCGAGAGTACGCGACTCGAGAGACGCCGTGGCTGCGCTACCAGCGGCTGCAGGGCTACCTGCAGGGCATCGCCATTGAGGGCGCAGAAGCGCTGCGGGCAGTAAAGCCCGACGGTTCTCTGGCACTGGTTGTTGAGCCCATTTTGCCCGACCAGCCGGCCGGAACGCATACCCTGGCCTCCACGCCTGACCCCGTTTGGCTTGTGGTGGGCATGCAGTGGATTCCGGCAGAGCGCCGCGAAAGCTACCGGGCTAGTCCGCTAAAACGAGTGCGCATTTGGTACGACCATAGCGGCCGAGCAATTGATTCTTTGGACCTGATCCGCCGCTGGGATACCACCATTACCTCAAAGGTCTTTTTGCCCGACCCCCTTTCGGTGGCTAATGTGCCCTACGGCGGGCAGTATGTGGATTACAACGACGGCAATGCGGCGGTCTTGGATCTGCATCAAAGTTTGGTCGGACTAAAGCTTACGTGGAACGGAACGGGCTTCGTTTTGGCCAACTCCGCGGCGGTGGTTCAAGAATTTGATCCTCCGACTGTTGCAGTACCCTTGCTGCCTGGACCCACTGCCTTCTTCAGCCGCAGCGCCCTGGAATTTGAAATGGTTAACGCGCTGTACCACATTTACCAATGGAAGCAGCGCATGGCCAACCTCGGGTACCCAGGCATGGTCTCCTACTCCATTCCCATTGATGTGAATGCTTACAACGGCGCAGACCTCAGTGCCTTTGACTTTGGAACAAGCCCCCCGAAGCTCTACTTTGGAGAAGGGGGCGTTGACGATGCCGAGGATGCCGACGTAGTCATTCACGAGTACGGCCATGCGATGGCCTATGGCGCGGCTCCTGGAACCAACATTAATACCCAGCGTCAGGCTCTTGAGGAGGCTATTTGCGACTATTTTGCGGTGTCATGGTCCCTGGTGCACAGCCCGAACCGATGGCAGAATGTTTTTACCTGGGACGGGCACAACGAATTCTGGAGCGGGCGATCGGCCATAAACAGCCAACTTAAAATGTACCCCGGTCTGATTTTCACTGGGCCCTACAGCCATACCACGGTGCTTGTGGACGCACTCGTACGAGGAAGACAGCGCCTAGGCGGGACCATCATGGACGGGCTTGTTATGGAGGCGCTTTATGGCTTGACTTCGGGTACAACCTTTCGCCAATTTGCCGAACTCGTGCTGCACGCAGACAGCGTCAAGCACAACGGCCAGCACGCTGCGGGCTTGCGGCTGGACTTTGCTGCCTGGCAAATTTTAGTTCCGGGCCTCGGCAGCAGAGAGTTTAGAGAAGATAAGGGCAGCGACGTAATTGTACTTATAAACGGACTTTGGCCGGATTCACTCCCGCAAAGCCTCAGGGTACGCGATGCAATGGGTAGGGAATTGGTACTGGAGCAATTCGGAGCGCTTCCTGCAGCAGGTTGGTACTTGAGCCAGGACGGACGGCGCATTCTAGTGACTCCCTAGAAGTACGGAGCCAGGGCTTCAAGAAAGGCCAAAGGAGCCGAGGTGGGTCGCCCCGTCTCGGTCGAGGCAAAAACCAGGGTGGTTTCGCCCTCGGTGCAGAGCTCTGCCTGCTCGTTGTGTATTTGGTACTTAAAGTAGATTCTGCTGCCCTCAGGAAGGCTTGAAATTTCGGTGGTCACGATGAACAACTCATCGTAGCGAAGCGGAATTCGGTAGCGAAGAGACAGGTCGCGTACAGGAAGCATAACGCCGCTTGACTCGATGTCTGCATAGCGTATGCCCAATGTTCTCAAGGCCTCCACTCTCGCCACCTCAAAGTAGGTCGGGTAGTTGCCGTAGTAGGCGTAGCCCATGCGGTCGGTTTCGGCGTAGCGAACTCTCATTTTATGTGTTGTAACAAACATTTTTTGAACAATTAAATAACATTATATCAGTACTTTATGTACTTTTTATTAGGGATAAATCAATGCTTTTCCTTCAGCACCAACAACATTTTTTTTTGTAAATCAATAGGTACGATGTTTTTTTTCAACATATTTAATTGACAATTTAGCAGTCCGAAAGAGCGACCGTTTTCAGTGCCCCCTGGAGCCAAGCAACAGTCCTTTTTCGGCAGCACAAATTACTAACCTAATCGCAACAATGGAGCGCACCGCCGAAGCCGTATGGAGAAACTGTCTGAACTATGTTCAAGACAACATCAGTCCACAGGCATTTAAGACGTGGTTCTTGCCTATTAGGCCCATGAAGCTTCAGGGTAAGATTATTACCCTACAGGTTCCCTCTAAGTTTGTCTACGAGTGGCTCGAAGCCAACTATGTTAAGCTTTTAAAATCAGCTATTACCAAAGAAATGGGCAGCGACGCACGCTTGGTCTACTCCATTGTGATGGACCAAGAATCTGCGCACCTAGGGACCTCCAATATGGATATTCCGTCGGCAAACCGCGGCCCCGTTGAGAATCCTCAGGTTTCTTTTCCTGCTCGCATTGGAGACGACGGGATTCGCAATCCCTTTGTGATTCCCGGCTTAAAGAAGGTGCACATCGAGTCGCAGCTGAATCCGAACTACAGCTTTGAGAACTTTATTGAGGGCGATTGCAACCGTCTTGCGCGAAGCGCGGGTTATGCCGTGGCTCAAAAGCCGGGCGGAACATCCTTTAATCCCTTGCTTCTCTACGGAGCCAATGGATTGGGTAAGACCCACCTTGCCCATGCGATCGGCATTGAAATCAAGGACCGATTCCCCGAGAAAACAGTCCTTTATGTTTCGGCCGAGCGTTTTACCCAGCAGTTTATTGACTCGATTCGCAACAATACGAAGAACGATTTTGTGCACTTCTACCAGCTCATCGATGTTTTGATCATGGACGACGTGCATTCCTTTGGCGGTAAAGAAAAAACTCAAGACGTATTTTTTGAAATTTTCAACCACCTCCACCAGCAGGGCAAGCAAATCGTTCTGACCTCTGACCGGGCACCGGTGGATCTTCAAGGGGTGGAGCAGCGCCTACTGTCTCGCTTTAAATGGGGTCTTTCTGCAGACCTTCAGCGCCCAGACCTCGAGACTAGAATGGCTATTTTGCGCCAAAAGCTCTATGCAGACGGCATTGAGATGACCGATGACGTGATTGAGTACTTGGCCTATTCTATTACCAACAACGTACGCGAACTCGAAGGCGCCCTTATTTCGCTGCTGGCACAATCTTCATTGAACCGAAAGCGCATTACGGTTGAATTGGCCAAGTCGATGATTGACAAGTTCGTCAAAAACACTACCCGCGAGATTTCTATTGACTTTATTCAAAAGGTGGTTTGCGACTATTTTGACATGCCCATCGATCTGCTGCGAAGCAAGACGCGCAAGCGCGAAATCGTGCAAGCCCGTCAACTGACTATGTATTTTGCCAAGCAAATGACCAAGAGCTCTTTAGCGTCTATTGGTCTACAAATTGGAAACAAGGACCACGCCACCGTGCTGCACGCCTGCCGAACCGTCTCCAACCTGACCGAAACCGACAAGCGCTTTAGAATCTACGTTGACGACATCCGCAAAAAATTGACGCTGGCCTAACCAGTGCCAAGCGATAGTGCCCATATGGCTAAGTATGGAACACTGCACCTAATACCGGTGCCCCTGGCCGAAGGCGGACGCTGGCTGGGCATTGAACTTGAAACCCTTGTGGGTTCTATTAAGCACTGGATCGTAGAAACGCCCAAAACGGCTCGAGCCCAGTTGCGAGCCATCAGTCCTCAAATTGATTTACCCAGTTTGGAGCTCTCGAGTTGGTCCAAGCACGGGTCCAACGAAGCGCTGACCCTTCTGCAACCCTGCCTCAGCGGGAATCCGATGGGTTTAATTTCTGATGCCGGTGCCCCTGGAATGGC
>NSIH01000010.1 GCA_002737315.1 Flavobacteriales bacterium | reverse complement strand
ACCCTGCGCTTTCTCTTTGACGGGAGCTATGAGGAGTTCCGCCTCAAGCTGAACCAAATGGGCGAGACCCCGTTGCCCAAGTACATAACCCGCCCTCTTGAGGCCGAAGACGAAGAACGATACCAGAGCATTTTTGCCAAGGTTGAGGGCGCCGTTGCTGCCCCGGTTGCCTCGCTGCACTTTAGCAAGAACCTGATGAAGAAGCTTGAAATTAAGGGCATCGACACGGTAGAAATGACCATGCACGTGGGCCTCGGAACCTTTCGTCAGGTAGAGGTAGAAGACCTGAGCAAGCACAAAATGGAGTCGGAGCAGTATTGGCTTTACCCCGAAACGGCCGAGCGCGTAAACCGGGCCAAGGGCGAGAAGCGCAAGGTCTGCGCGGTCGGAACCAGTGTAATTCGCTCTTTAGAGTCTGCCGGAATCACCGACAACCGAATTAAATCGGGCAACGGATGGACCTCAAAATTCATCTTCCCTCCCTACAAGTTTAGTGTGGCCAACAGCCTAATCACGAATTTTCACGCCCCCCAATCGACCATGCTTATGCTCACGGCTGCTTTTGCAGGCCACGAGCTTACCATGGAAGTCTACCATACGGCCATTAAAGAAAACTACCGGTTCTTGAGCTACGGCGATGCCGTTTTGTTCCTGTAAGTAGTAAGTGAATTTTAGCGCCTTTCCTTTAAGAGGTAGGCTATTTTTAGTGCCCCAACGATACCAATAGTCTGGTACTTATTCTGTTCGGGAATCAAGTCAAAGACGACCATGAGTTCTCCCGTGTTGGGATCAATGGTGGTGCTCTCCAATACCATGGGGAAGTTCACGTAACGATTCGATAAGCCCAAGCTAAGGTCTATCATGACTTGCTTGCTCGACCGTATCTGGTATCCCAGCATCAGGCCCTGGTCAAAAGTGCGCTTGAAGCTTACGAAGTCTTGGTTGATGCCCGCAAACTTGCGGTTGTGCGCTTTGTTTTGCAGAAATAATCCGAAATAAAAGGCGTCGTTGTAGGCATCTCCCGAAGGGAAGATCTTAACGTTCAGCATTTGGCTCCCACCCAATCTCACTTTAGAGGACGAACTATAGAAATAATTGTCAAAATAGAGTAACTCCGAAAAGAATGCATCGGTACTGTTGTTGAGCGTTATTCCTAAGCCTACTTCTGCGGTTAGGTAGGGACTTAATCGCTGCTCCACAGAAATGGGATAGTGGCCGGCAAAAAAGGATCCAATGTTGTACTTAAGCGCTGTTGGGTAGCGCTCCACGCGCTGGCGGCTGTTGGAACTCGATTGGCTGGTTTGGCTGGTTTGTCCGTCAGGAGTGTATCGCTTTACCGTGACCTGGGCCGAAGTTTCGAGCGCAAGAGCGAGCAGGGCAGAAGACAAAAGGAGGTAAATTCTCATGGCATAAAGTTAACTGCGGTTTGCTTGGCAAAATTCTTGCCACGATACCTGAAGTACCTTTGACCCATGAAGACGATTTATCTGTTTGCAGCCCTCGCCGCCCCCTTTTGGGTTTTAGGCCAGAGTGTTGATTCTGAGGCCTATGAGCTTAGGTGGAGCAGGCAATACCCCAACCGAGAAATTCAGCTGGACTATGTCAGCGCCTTAGACTCTTCAAGCTTCACCACCTACGGGAGCATTTCGGGCGGTTTTTTCAATAAACCCAAGAACTTTTTTGCCCGCTACGACCGCGAGAGCATGTCCCAACTCTGGCAGCTTGAAGAAATCCCCGAAGACTACCAGGGTCTCCCCGTAGTGTTTCGGCGTATGATTACGGTCGAGGGAACCAGCTATGTTTACTACAGCGCCTACTCGAGGGTAAAGGACAAGCGCTATGTGCTGCTGCGCACCATCAGCTCCAACGGCGACATATCCGATTTAAAGGAACTCCTCCAGGTGCCGGCCCAGAACATTAGAGAAGGCAACTTCTCGGTTGCCTGGGATGCCTCCCAAAAGGGCTTCGCCCTGGTTAGCTTTCCCGATGTGGGCTTGCGCGAGGAGGTTCAGGTTTCGGTCCATCGCTTCGATCGTGAGGGTAATGAACTGGCATCTCAAATGGTGCGGATCGACTACTCCGAGAGAGGCATTGACTTCGTGGATGTGGAATATGCCGTCAACGGCGACGTCTACATGCTTGCGGTGCGTCGAGCCGACCGCAACCGGGGCGACCTGCGCGGATTTGCCCAACCCAACCGCGAGTTTCTCATTCTTCATGCAGACAGCGACGACGAGCTGTTTCAAGAGGTGGATCTGGGATTGGCCGGCAAGTTTATAGTCGGAGGGGTTTCGGTCGAAGCCGATCAAATCCCGGGGAAGGTCAACATTACAGGAATGTATTCCGACCGACGCTACGGCACGACGACGGGCATGTTCTACCTCAGTCTCGACCAAAAGACCCTTCAAGCCAGCAGTACCGACTTCGAGAGCCTACGCGATTTTGAACTAATGAATTCAGGAATTCGCGACGGCATGGCTCTGGCCCAAAGACGGGGCATTGCCAACGAGGAGTTTCGTTTTCGAGAGTCCATTCCGCGCTTGGGTGGCGGGAGCCTTGTGGTAATGGAAGACATGGACGTCAGGGTCGTCAGCACGACTAACCGAGGAGTCACTACCACCACGTACTACTACTACTACGATAACATCTGGGCTATGCTGGTCGATGCCCAAGGCCAGATCGAGAAGGTAGTAGTACTGCCTAAGTTTCAGTATTCCGTGAACGACGGCGGTCGGTTCTTGGGATTTGAACTGGCCCGTGACGGTCAAGATTTCTTGTTTTTTTTTAACGACGCCAAGGGCAACCAAAAGCGCTGGGCCGAAGGGAAGTCTCCACTGGTGATGCGTCAGGCTGCCCGCGGATGCCTGGCAATGGTGCGCATGAAGTCCGACGGAAGCCTGACCTACCACCAAGTTATCGACAATCCCAAAGAGCGTTCGGTGTTGCTGCCAACGCGTGGAACCACTTTTATTGATTTTCCGGGTGAAGTGGTTATGCCGGGACTTAAGCGCGGACGCTGGGTCTTTATGAGTCTTCGTCCCGAGCGCAACTGATGGAGGCTAAACCAGACTTTCGGAGCCTTCGTCGCGAAGAGGTGAGGGCTCATTTTGCCGCATGGGCGGAGCCTGCCTACCGCGCCGACCAGGTCTACGATTGGCTTTGGTCCAAGGGTGCCCAGAGCTTCGAAGAAATGAGCAACCTGCCCAAGGCTCTTAGGATTAAACTGAACGAAGAATTTGAGTTCCGGCCCCAGCGCATTGAGTCGGTGCAGCGTTCGACCGACGGAACAATTAAGAATGCCGTGCGATTGCACGATGGGCTTGTGGTAGAGAGCGTTCTGATTCCGACCGAAAAGCGCATCACTGCCTGCGTGTCGAGCCAAGTGGGCTGCGCCATGGGCTGCGCCTTCTGCGCCACGGCCCGCCTCAAGCGAATGCGCAACCTCGAGCCCGACGAGATTTATGACCAAGTCAGGGCCATCGACGAGCAAGGAAAGTCCGAGTTTGGTCGCCCACTGACCAACATTGTATTTATGGGCATGGGAGAGCCCCTCATGAACTACAAAAACACGATCGAGGCCATAGACCGCATTACCTCGCCCAAGGGATTGGGAATGTCGCCCAAACGCATAACCTTGAGCACCGTGGGCCTGCCCAAGATGATACGCAAGCTGGCCGACGACAGGGTTAAGTTCAACCTGGCCGTTTCGCTCCACAGCGCCCGAGATGAGGTGCGCGCCAAAATCATGCCCGTCAACGACGTGGCACCTATTGACGAGCTGCGTTCCAGCCTCGAGTACTGGTATGCCGCGACCAAGCGCAAGGTCACCTTTGAGTACGTGGTCTGGCGTGACATCAACGACCAGCCCGAAGACATCCGAGCCCTGGTTGAGCTGGCCAAGCGCGTGCCCTGCAAGGTGAACCTGATCGAATACAATTCCATTGGCGACGAACGCTTTCGTCAAGCTTCTCCCGAGGTACTGCAGGATTACGTAGACGCCCTGGCACGAATTTCGGTCATGGCTAAGGTGCGGCATTCTCGCGGCAAAGACATCGACGCGGCATGCGGACAGCTCGCGAACAAAAAACTCCCCGCCGAACTTAATTCTTTGGAATAAAAGCACCTTCGGCGCCAAGCCTTGGGAACTAACTTTACCCTTATGACCAAATCAATCCTTCTCGAGGCTATCGCTTCGGTAGCCAATGCCAGCGGAAAAGGACTTTTGGCGGATTCAGGCTACGTGAAAAACATCCAAATTTTTGAGGGAGAGGTCATTCTTGATGTGGTTAGTGACTCGGCTGCCTTGGCCCAAAAAAAACGGCTTGAGGTGGATCTTCTCAAGGCAGTTCATAGCCTTGACCCTAAAATTCAGGTCAAGATCAATCTGGAGGTTCGCAGCCCAGCAGCAGCAGAAAGCGCCAACCTTTTGCGCGGCAAACCCATCGCCGGCGTCGAGCACGTTGTGGCGGTTGCTTCGGGCAAGGGCGGGGTAGGCAAGTCCACGGTGACAGCAAATTTGGCCATTTCCTTAGTCAATATGGGCTTTAGCGTGGGCATTCTTGATGCCGACATCTACGGCCCGAGCATGCCCATTATGTTTGATGTGCAGCGCGCCATTCCGGGCGGAATCGAGGTCGACGGCCTGCGCAAAATGGATCCGGTCGAGGCCTATGGCGTCAAAATCATGTCCATCGGATTTTTTGCCGCAACCGACCAAGCGGTGGTTTGGCGCGGCCCTATGGCCACCAAGGCCCTGAATCAAATGCTGCAAGAAACGCACTGGGGAAGCCTTGACTTTTTGCTGGTCGATCTGCCTCCTGGCACCGGAGACATACACCTCAGCCTGGTTCAGGCCCTGCCCGTGAGCGGTGCAGTGGTGGTAAGCACTCCGCAGCTTGTTGCCTTGGCCGACGCCCGCAAGGGTGTCGGAATGTTCCGCATGGACGCAATTCAAATCCCGGTTCTCGGAATCGTTGAAAACATGGCCTACTTCACGCCGCCCGCTCACCCCGAGGAGCAGTACCACCTTTTCGGCCGACATGGCGCTCGCAGCTTGGCCGAGCAGCTTGACGTTCCCTTCTTGGGCGAACTGCCCCTGGTCCAGTCGATTCGCGAGGCCGGAGATGTTGGCCGTCCTGCCGCACTCCAGCAAGACGGCAGCGTGCGCGAGGTCTTCACCGAACTCGCGCGCAGCGTAGTTTCTTCGCTTGCAGACCGCGTTTCGAACCTTCCGCCCACGGAGGCAGTACGAATTACTACCATGGCGGGATGCCAAACCAAAAAGCGCCAAGTATGACCCTAGAAGAACGCATTCAGCGGGCATTGGCTGAGGTTAGGCCCTACCTCGAGAGCGACGGCGGCGGCATTGAATTGGTGCGGATCGAACCTCCTCGGGTCTACGTGCGCCTGCTCGGAGCCTGCCACGTCTGCAGCGTGAACCATACCACCATGAAGCTCGGGGTTGAAAACAGCGTTCGAAACCATGCTCCCGAAATTTTAGAAGTTGTTGCCCTAGATTATGGAGTCTAGCGTCGTTGTTTTGCTCGCGGGCGATTCGGGCGACGGAATTCAGTTGCTCGGCGGTGAACTGGTCCGTGCTGCGGCTCAGTCGGGCCGCGATGTGCGCACCTTCTCGGATTTTCCGGCCGAAATCCGTGCTCCACAGGGCACATTGAGTGGTGTTTCGGGCTTTCAGTTTCGCATTGCCTCCGAAACCATTCACGAGCCCGGCAGTTTAGCAGACTGCTTGGTTGTCTTTAACGCTGCGGCCTATGTGAAGTACCGAGACCGCCTCAAGCCCGGCGGCCTGCTCGTTGCGGCCCTAGAGGGATTCGATGCACGTAGTTTGGCCTTGGCCAAGCTTGCTGCAGGCCGAGACCTTCTTGCCGAGGCGCGCGAACAGTTTCGCGTGCTCGATTTGCCCCTCAAGGACCTAACCCTGGGAGCACTCCGTGAGCTTAAGCTAAGCCAAAGCGACACGATGCGATCCCGCAACATGCTGGTTTTGGGTGTGCTCGTTTGGATGTACGGTATTTCTGCCGAGGCGGTCGAGGCCGAGCTACGCAGCCGATTCAAAAACAATCCAGGCAACCTTTTGGCCTACCGCGCAGGCTTAAATTTTGCAGAAACCCTTGAGGTTCAGGACTACCGCGTGGACCTTCCCGTCCACTCGGTGGAACGCGGAACCTTTAAAACAATTAACGGCTCTCAGGCTCTTGCCCTCGGGCTTGCGGCGGCGGCACACCAGCTTGGCCGTCCGATGCTTTATGCGAGCTACCCGATAACGCCAGCCTCCGAAATTCTGCACGAACTGGCCAGGCTGCAGCCCCAATTTATTACCCTATTTCAGGCCGAAGACGAGATTGCCGCGGTAACCTCGGCCATCGGGGCCTCCTTCGCAGGCGGAATCGGCGTCACAGCGTCCTCAGGCCCCGGCCTTAGCCTAAAGTCCGAGGGACTGGGCCTCGCGGTAATGACCGAGCTGCCTTTGGTTCTTATCGCCGTGCAGCGGGGCGGACCCTCCACCGGTCTGCCAACCAAGACCGAGCAAAGCGACTTGACGCAGGCACTGCACGGCCGCCATGGTGAAGCACCCTTGCCCGTCTTGGCTGCTCGAAGCTCAGCTGACGCCTTTGACGCTGCAATCCTCGCCACCAAGATTGCCGTGGAGTGCATGACTCCCGTGATTCTCCTGTCTGACGCCTACATCGCCGGCAGTGCCCAACCCTGGCGCATTCCAGAGGTCGGCGAACTGCCCGCCATCACCGCTCCCAGCGCAAGGGCCAGCGACCTTCCCTACGCCCGCGATGCGCATGGGGTGAGGCCCTGGGTGGCTCCCGGAACCGCAGGCGGAGCTCATCGCATTGGTGGACTTGAGGGCGAGGTCGATACCGGCCGCATCAGCTACGACCCCGAGAACCACCAGGCCATGGTCAAGGCCCGTGCTGCCAAGGTTGACGCGGCGACACGCCTCTATGGCCCCCTCGAGGTAGTGCAGCGCTGCCCAGGAGCAGACACCCTAGTGTTGGCCTGGGGCTCGACCTATGGCGCAGTGCGCAGCGACATGGAGCGCCGCAGCGCCGCGGGTCAAAAGGTTGACTACATCCACCTGCGCCACCTTCATCCGCTGCACCCTGAACTGAAGAAGCAGGTCGACCGCTACCGCCGAATTATCGTAATTGAAATGAACGAAGGCCAGCTCGCGCAGCACCTTCAAGGACTTTGGGCAATACCCCTGGAGTCGGTTTGCAAGACTACGGGCCAGCCCTTTAATCCAGACGAACTCGCCGAATTATGGAACTGACCAGCAAGGATTTTCAGAGCCCAGAAGACGTTCGCTGGTGCCCGGGTTGTGGGGACTACAGCATCCTTAAGCAGTTTACCGAAGTGCTCGCAAGCAGAGGGTCCGACCCAGACCGCACCGTACTGGTCAGTGGAATTGGCTGCAGCAGCCGACTGCCCTACTACGTCAATAGCTACGGAGTGCATTCCCTTCACGGCAGGGCTCCATCGGTGGCTACTGGCATTAAGCTAGCCAATCCAGACCTCGAGGTCTGGATTATAACGGGAGACGGCGATGCCTTGAGCATTGGCGGCAACCAGCTGATTCATGCCCTGCGCCGTAACCTCAACGTGCCGATACTGCTCTTTAATAACGAGATATACGGCCTGACCAAGGGGCAGTACTCGCCCACCAGTCGAGAGGGTCAGGTGACCAAATCCACTCCGCGCGGCAGCGTCGACCATCCCTTAAACCCGCTGACCCTGGCCCTTGGAGCGGGAGCCACCTGGGTCGCCCGCAGCATGGACCGCAGCCCGGCGCACCTGCGCGAGCAACTCGCTGCAAGCCAGAGCCACCAGGGTTCCGCCTTGCTTGAAATCTACCAGAATTGCAATGTTTTTCACGACGGAGCTTTTGAGGTCTGGACCGACAAGACTAGTCAGGCCGCGCACGCGGTGTTCCTAGAGGCGGGTAAACCCGTCGCATGGGGCGGGAGCGAGCCCAGTCACGCGCTTCACTGGAACGGCGGACGCCCAGAAGTGCGCGAGTTGGGCAGGGATTTTGGCCTGTCGGACGCCTGGGTGCACGACCCTAGCGACCGCATCAAGGCTTTTGCCCTCGCCTCCCTTGAGGGCGAGCTCAGGCCCTTTGGCCTGCTTTACCGCGCAGAACGCCCCGTTTTTGCCGCCGCCCAGCCCACTGAAATCCGCAGCCTGTCGGAGCTTCTGCGCTCAGGACGCACCTGGACGGTAGAATAGAATCCGCCTGACGTAGGTTTGTATCCTTATTATTTTAACGAAAAAAGCACTCCATGGGACGCGCATTTGAATACCGCAAGGCTCGCAAAATGAAGCGATGGTCGTCAATGGCCAAGATTTTCACCCGAATCACCAAAGACATCATCATGGCCGTCAAAGAGAGCGGTCCCAGCCCCGATGCTAATTCGCGGCTCAAGGCCCTCATGCAGAACGCGCGGGACGCCAACATGCCCAAAGACAACGTAGAACGCGCCATTAAAAGAGCGGTCAGCAAGGACCAGGCCGACTACAAAGAGATGGTTTACGAAGGATACGGTCCGCACGGAATCGCTATTTTGGTAGAAACAGCCACCGACAACGGCACCCGAACCGTGGCCAATGTGCGGTCCTACTTTAACAAGTGCAACGGAAGTTTGGGCACCAGTGGCTCGGTGGAGTTCATGTTTGACCGCAAGTGCAATTTTAAAATCCCCAAGGGAAGCATTGACATTGAGGAATTTGAGTTGGAATTAATCGACTTTGGCGTAGAAGAGCTCTTTGCCGAGCACGACGAAGACAAAAACATCGAAACCCTATGCATTTATGCGCCCTTCAGCGAGTACGGGTCCATTACCAAGGCCCTCGAAGAGCGCGGTTTGGAGATCCTAACCTCGGGTTTTGAGCGGATTCCGATGGATACCAAGAACGTGACGCCCGATCAGCAGGCTGACGTAGAAAAACTTCTGGAGAAGCTCGAAGAAGACGAAGACGTGCAAGCCGTTTACCACACCATGAACCTGCCCGAATGAACTACCGCATTGGAATTATAGGACTCCTTTTAGTTCAATCTTGCATGGCGCCGCGTGCCGAACCCGCCACGGCCTTAGATGTAGTCGCCTTTGAGCGGGAGAGCAGGAAGGGACTGCTGGTCGACGTCCGCACCGAATCCGAGGTCGCCGACGGAATGATGGCTACGGCAAAGCATGTCGATTTTTATGGACCGAATTTTTTGAGCGAAATGGAGGCCCTAGGCAAGAATAAACCCCTCTACCTCTACTGCAGGTCCGGGGGGCGGAGCGGTCAGGCTCTGGGCATGCTCAAGGCCGCGGGCTTCACTCGCGTGCACCATTTAGAGGGCGGATTCATGGCCTGGAAGGCCAGCGGCAGGCCTTCGGCGCAGCCCTAACCGGGGCTTAGTTGCTGCTTGCGGTCTTTTTAAAACGCTCGTTCGGAGCCTGAACGGCGAACGAAGTCGGGAAGTTTGCCCGCCACTTGCGCAGCGCATACTCGGCCTCGATTCGGCTGCCGTAGATACCCACAAAAACTTTGAACTGTGGTTCGTCGAAATGGATTACGACCGGCAGAACGGTACCGACGGAGTCGGTCAAACGCATAAAAAGGCTGTTGGCGTCAATTCTGCGCCCGGCATAGACCTGCACGGTATAGCGCTCGGCTCCCTGCTCTGAAGCCTGTTTGGACTGAAGCCTGTTGCTTGCTATGCTAGCGGTCACGGCCTGATCAATGGCTTGCCCGGCCCCTATTTGAACGCTGTCGGCATTGCCGAGTAGCTGTAGTGCGAGCAGCGCGAAAACCATGGTTTAAAGGTACGAAACCAGAACCAGGCCGAGTTTTGCTGCCGAAAAACTTTTTTGTTTAGAATAATGTTAAATTACAAATTAGAGAATCTAGTTTATCCATGCCTAAGCCTCTTGTGCAGTACTTTTGCAGTGCCTAAAAAGGATCAGTTTACCACTAAGATTAAGTATGCTTTTAAACCATTATGCTTCGCTGACTAGAAGAGTTGTTTTGATGCTCTTGGCTATCAGCATTTTAAGCATCACCGCTGCCGCAGAGGTTAGCGCCGATGCGGGCAAAAAGTTGTTCAAAGCCAACTGCGCGAGCTGCCACAAACTCGACAAAAAGCTAATCGGCCCCGCCTTGGGCGACGTTACTCAACGCCGTACGGAGGAGTGGCTGCTCAAGTGGATTCGCAATAATGCGGAATTTCGTGCCTCGGGTGATGCAGACGCCAACGCATTGTTCGCCGAGTATAAGGGGTCCATCATGCAAGCTTTCCCTGCTCTTACCGACGACGACATTAAAAGCATTCTGGCCTACACCGTAGAAGGCGACAAGAAGGCTGCGCCTGCCGCAGCACCCGCACCCGGTGCGGACGCGGCTGCTCAAGCTCCTGCAGAGGGTGGAAACTCTCCTTGGTTAATTTATATTTTAGGTGCTTTTCTGCTGGTAAACTTGGTCTTGCTATTCAGGGTGCGAAACACCTTGAAGCAGATTAATGGCGAGAATCCGACCAACCTGCTTGAGGACGTTGACTTCATTACAAGGGTGTTAATTGCAAATAAGCGATTCATGACCTTCCTCACCGTGGTGTTGGCCCTAGGGTTCCTCTACGCCATCTATTCTTTTTTAATGGGCATTGGCATTGAGAAGGACTACCAGCCGGTTCAGCCTATCGCCTTTAGTCATAAGATTCACGCCGGAGAAAACGGGGTGGATTGCAACTATTGCCACAGCAGCGCTCGCCACAGCAAGCACTCCGGAATTCCTGCTGCAAACGTTTGTATGAACTGCCACATGTACATCGACGGTTCTGAGGTGGTAGATGCTTCGGGCAACCTGAAATACGGCGGAGAGCGCAGCCCAGAGATTCAAAAAATCTACGCAGCCATTGGCTGGGACCCCGAGGAGCGCGTCTACATGGAGGGCTATGAGCAAAAGCCCATTCAGTGGATTCGGATTCACAACCTCCCTGACTTGGCCTACTTCAACCACGCTCAGCACGTCAATGCAGGTAAAGTGGAGTGCCAAACCTGCCACGGTCCGGTTCAAGAAATGGAAGTTGCTTATCAATACAGTGAGCTTACTATGGGTTGGTGCATCAACTGCCACCGCGAAACCGAAATCAAGGGCGAAAACGGCTACTATGCAGGGGCCATCGACGGATCGGCCTCGATCAGCGACCGCCTAGTGGATCGCTTCCACGAAGAGAAAATAACGGTTGCCAATATTGGCGGTCTCGAATGTGGCAAGTGCCACTACTAATCGAATAAGACTATGGCAAGTAATAAAGTGTACTGGAAGAGTTTCGACCAACTTGCGAATACTGAGGTTTCGCAGCGTTTGGCCGAGAATGAGTTCGCTCAAGACATTCCTGTTGATGTATTCTTATCGGAGGCAAGCAGCAGCGACTCCGCCACAAGCCGTCGCGATTTCTTGAAGTTTTTGGGCTTCAGTACCGCAGCCGCAACCTTGGCCGCTTGTGAGCAGCCTATTATCGAGAGCGTACCCTACGTAGTGCAGCCTGATACGCTGACTCCAGGGGTTCCGTCTTTTTATTCCACGGTTTACACCGACGGCCAGGATTATGCTTCGGTTTTAGTAAAGACGCGCGAAGGCCGCCCGATTAAGCTAGAGCCTGGTGATTCTGCCCGATTCAACCGCGGGACCAACGCCCGAGCCCAAGCCAGTGTGCTTTCTCTGTATGATTCGGCCCGTCTGCGCGAGCCTAGCCTCGGCAAAAAAAATAGCGATTGGCCGTCAATGCTTATTGCCCTCAAGAAGTCTGCCGACCAGTCTCGTGCCGAGGGAACGCAATTCGTTTTATTGACCTCGAGCGTCTTCAGTCCCTCGCTTCAAGCCGCTATTGAGCGTATTCGCCAGGGCTACGCAAACTTTCAGCACGTGGAATTTGATGCGGTGTCGCAGTCCAATACCCTTGACGTTTGGGAATCCCTTACCGGCGTTCGTGCTCTTCCCTCGATAGACCTAACTGCCACTAGTTTGGTTCTGTCTTTTGGAAGTGACTTCTTGGCATCGAGCATGGCACAGCAGGTTAGCAGTGACTACGCTGCACGCCGAAAGCCAGGCAGCGGCATGCTTCGCCACGTAGAGCTGGAGAGCAATTTATCGCTTACCGGCAGCAATGCTGACAAGCGCATTAAGATTAAGCCCTCTGAGGTTTCGGCATCCTTGGCCTACCTCATCAACCAGCTTGGCGGCAGCGCTCCGTCGGTTGGCCTGCGCGGCGATTTGAGCAAGGCCTTGCAGTCGCTTGCGGGTGAGATGAAGTCCGCAAAGGGCAAGACCCTGGTACTGGTCGGAGGTGATGATGCAAACCAGGCAAGGCTTGCGGCAGCCCTAAACGGCCTCCTCGGTTCGTTTGGAACAACCCTTCGCAGCGACAAACCCGTCTACATTCGACGCGGTAATGAGTCGCGCCTTGCAAATTTAATGGCGGACCTGAGCGCCAAGCGCGTGGGCACTCTTTTGGTCGCCGGAACCAATCCGGTCTATTTCAGGGCGGACTTTTCGAAGGCTATCGCCGGAGCCAAGTTCAGCATGGCCCTGACGGATCGTTTGGACGAGACTGCGATGCTTTGTACTGCCGCTGCGCCGATTCCACACTTTTTGGAGGCATGGGCAGACTACCGGCCGGCCGCAGGGGAGTACAGTATCGCTCAGCCTACAATCAAAAATTTATTCAACAGCATGCCCTTGCTGGAGGTTCTCGGTTCTCTTTCAGGAGACCTTCGAAGCGCCAAAGATCAGGTTGCTGCTTCTGCTGCTTCCCTCGGTCTTGACTGGATCAAGACCCTGCACGACGGAGGATCGACGGTTTCCTCAGGCGCCATTTCGGGCGCACCAGCCGCCGCCGCTATGGCCATGGCCGCTTCAATCAAATTGGCAAAGCCTTCGGAGGGCCTGGAAATCGCATTGTACGAGAACGCTCTCGGCGCAGGATTTCAGGCCAACAACCCCTGGCTTCAGGAGCTCCCCGACCCTATTACCCGATTGACTTGGGACAACTACCTGACCATGGCCGCATCCGATGCGCTTGCCATGGGTTTTGAGAACGAGACCAACAGCGACGGGTCACTGGACGGAAGCTATGCCAACATCAAGGTCGGCAAGCGCCTTCTCGAGAATGTTCCGGTATTTATTCAACCCGGCCAAACGGCGGGTACGGTTGGATTGGCCTACGGATACGGCCGCAGTGCAGCCGGTAAGGTTGCCGACGGCGGGGGCGTTAGTGCCTATGCTCTTGGAATTTTGACTGGCTCGGCCAAGGTCGAAATCAGCAAGGCAGAAGGCATGCACGAGTTTGCAACCGTGCAGCTCGGGCACACCATGATGGGCCGACGCATCGTTAATGAAGTGAATCTGAACGATTTCGTATCCGACCCCTCGGGCGCCAGCTGGAACGAGAAGCCAACCTTCCACACTATTGACGGCTTGAAGTCAGCCGAGGAGGCTAATCTTTGGGCCAACCACGACCACGAGACGATGCACATGTGGAACATGAGCATTGACCTAACGAGCTGCACGGGTTGTGCCGCCTGCGTCGTTGCCTGCAATGCCGAGAACAACGTACCGGTAGTCGGCAAAGAGGAGATCCGCAACCTGAGAGACATGCACTGGCTTCGAATTGACCGCTACTACAGCAGCGACATGAGTAAGGATCGTGCCGCTGAAGAGAATATCGGTGGCATCGAGATGTACGCCCAAATGGAGGAGCCTTCGGAATCTCCAATGGTCGTGTTTCAGCCAGTGATGTGCCAGCACTGCAACCATGCGCCCTGCGAAACCGTTTGCCCGGTAGGAGCCACCGTGCACTCGCGCGAAGGCCTCAACCACATGGCCTACAACCGCTGCATCGGAACCCGCTACTGCGCCAACAACTGCCCCTACAAGGTGCGTCGATTCAACTGGTTCAACTACATCACCAACGAGCAGTTTGCCGACGTGAATCCGTCGCAAGACGATTTTGGCCGCATGGTTCTCAACCCCGACGTAACGGTGCGCTCGCGAGGCGTTATGGAGAAGTGCTCCATGTGCATACAGCGCGTGCAGTACGCCAAGCTGGAAGCCAAAAAGGTTGGTCAACCCATTCCTGACGGTGCATTTACGGTAGCCTGCGCGGAGGCCTGTTCCACTGGGGCAATCACCTTCGGAGACGTTAACAACGCCAAAAGTGCCGTTCGTTCCGCCAAGTCTGACGCTCGTGCCTACCACCTACTTGAGGAAGTTGGCACGCAGCCTTCCGTGTTTTACCTGACTAAAGTTCGCAACGCTTAACCAGTTATGCACTACGAATCAACCGAACGCAAGCCGCTTATCTTAGGCGATAAGAGCTACCATCAGATTACTGAAGACGTAGTACGTCCGATAGAGACCGCTGCGCCGCGTGCCTGGTGGGTGGCATTTTCTATTGCTCTAGTCATGTTTCTTTGGGGCGCGGGATCAATAGCCTATACCGTGGCTACGGGCATTGGGGTATGGGGCCTTAATAAGACCGTAGGCTGGGCCTGGGACATCACCAACTTCGTATGGTGGGTAGGCATCGGCCACGCCGGTACCCTTATTTCTGCCGTTCTATTGCTGTTCCGCCAGCGTTGGCGCATGGCCATTAACCGCTCCGCGGAGGCCATGACCATTTTTTCGGTAATTCAGGCTGGCTTGTTTCCGCTCTTTCACATGGGTCGCGTATGGTTGGCCTACTGGGTGTTCCCCATCCCAAACCAGTACGGCTCCCTTTGGGTGAACTTTAATTCGCCCCTCCTTTGGGACGTTTTTGCCATCTCAACCTACCTTACCGTTTCGGTCGTTTTTTGGTATGTCGGACTCATTCCGGACTTCGCAATGGTCCGAGATCGCGCTATCAACCCGGTGCAAAAGCACATTTACAAGATTTTATCTTTTGGATGGGGCGGAAAAGCCAAGGCATGGCAACGTTTTGAAGAGGTTTCATTGGTTTTGGCCGGCTTAGCTACGCCCTTGGTGCTCTCGGTTCACACCATCGTATCAATGGACTTTGCGACTTCTGTGATTCCTGGCTGGCATACGACCATCTTCCCTCCCTACTTCGTTGCCGGCGCAATTTTCTCAGGATTTGCCATGGTTCAGACCCTCTTGCTCATTGTGCGCAAGGTCTTTAAGATGGACGACTACATCACTATTCAGCACATTGAGATGATGAACATCGTAATCATGGTTACCGGTTCTATTGTTGGAGTAGCCTACATTACCGAACTCTTTATCGCGTGGTACAGTGGGGTAGAGTACGAGCAGTATGCATTCCTAAACCGTGCTACGGGTCCCTATTGGTGGGCCTATTGGTCCATGATGACCTGCAATGTCTTTAGTCCTCAGTTAATGTGGTCCAAAAAGCTGAGGACCAATCTGGTATTCACCTTTATGATCTCGATTGTGGTGAACATCGGCATGTGGTTTGAGCGCTTTGTAATCATCGTGACCTCGCTGCACCGCGACTACCTTCCCTCGAGTTGGTCGATGTTCTCTCCCTCTTTTGTTGAGGTGGGCATCTTTATCGGTACCATCGGATTCTTCTTTGCTCTCTTTTTGCTTTATGCCCGCACCTTCCCGGTCATTGCTCAAGCGGAACTCAAGACTATTCTAAAAACGTCTGGCGAAGCCCAGAAAAAACTCCATAACGATCATGGCGCACAGCACTGAGTCTGTTCCGTTAGTACGAGCGATGTATCACGACGACGACGTGCTGATTTCGGCTGTGAAGCAAATTCGTGCGGCCGGCTTTAAAATTTCAGAAGTATACACCCCGTTCCCGGTTCACGGGCTCGATAAGGCCATGGGCCTTAAGGAGTCTCGCATTGCCTTGGCGGCATTCATGTACGGAGTCATTGGGCTCACTGTTGCCGTGACCCTAACCTGGTACATGATGGTCAGCGACTGGCCGCAGAATATTGGCGGAAAACCCAACATTAATTGGGCCATGAATATGCCGGCATTCGTACCAATCCTATTTGAGATGACGGTATTTTTTGCCGCGCACCTAATGGTCTGGACCTACTTAGTCATTAATGGCCTATACCCCGGAGCAGACGCTAAGAATCCGGACCCCCGCACCACCGACGATTACTTTATGGTCGAGCTACCCGCGGCTAAGGGCCTAATCGAGACGCTTCAAAAGTCGGGTGCTGTTGAAATTGCTGAAGCCTAATCCCCATGCGAATTAAGACTACTCTTTGGATTGCCGGCAGCGCCTTGCTGCTCAGCTCCTGCAATAGCGATAAGACCACACCGGGTTATACCTATATGGACGACATGTATCGTTCTCCGGCCCACCAGACCTACGAACCGGGTACCACTAAGCTCCCCGTGGACGGTACGGTTCCGCGCGGATACGTTCCCTACATGATTGCCAATACCAACGAAGGCTATATTGAGTCGCGCGCGAATTCAGCGGTCCCCTCATACTACGCCACCCTCGATGCCGAGGCCGGCAAGGAGCTCTACGGCCAATTTTGCTCGCATTGCCATGGCGAAAAAGGCGACGGCAACGGAATCTTGATGCAGCGCGAGAAAATTTTGGGAATTCCCGGCTACGGTGCAGATAAGCTCCCAGACATTTCCCCCGGAAGCATCTACCACGTAATCATGTACGGCAAGAACAACATGGGTTCGCATGCCGCCCAGCTCAACTACGAGGAGCGTTGGAAGATCATTAAGTACGTTTGGAAGCTTCGTACCGATCAAACTCCTGGCGCTGCTCCCGCTGCTGCCGATACTACTGCTGCTCAACCTGCTGCCTAATCGAAACGCACCACAACATGTTTGTATTCACATCAAAAATGAAACTGCTCGCCGGGTCTTTGACGCTGGTGGGTTTGGTGTTCTTGCTCATTGGCTTTAACACGGACTACTCTTCTCATGCGGACTCAGGGGATCATGGAGCCGTCGCTCAAGGACATGCTGAAGAGGCGCATGCTGTGGAAGCTCATGCTGACGAGGCGCATGCTGTGGAAGCTCATGCTGCAGAGGCTCATGCCACGGAAACTCATGCTGCAGAAGCTCACGCCACGGAAGCTCATGCTGCGGAAGCTCATGCTGCGGAAGCACATGCTGACGAGGCTCATGCCACGGAAGTACATGCGGCCGAGGCACATGCTTCAGATCATGGTCACGACTTGAGCGCAAACCGTCCTTGGGCGGCATTCCTAGTCAATAGCATATTCTTCTTGGGAATTGGCATCGGAACACTCTTCTTTTTGGCCATTCAGTACGCGGCCCAAGTGGGCTGGTCCGTGGGGCTACTTCGCGTTTTTGAGGCGGTGAGCATGTTTGTTGGAATTCCCATTCTCGGAATCCTGTTCTTAATTGCAACCGGCGGAATGCACATGCACCACCTCTGGCATTGGATGGCCGAAGGAATCATGGACCCGGCGAGTCCGAACTATGATTCACTCATTGCGGGCAAGGAAGCCTACCTCAATGTGCCCTTCTTTGCCCTGCGTACCCTGGCCTATTTAGTTATTTGGGCGGGCGCAGCCTATTTACTTCGCCGCAATAGCTTGCGCGAAGACGCTCTTCCCCAAGGGCAAAATATGTTCTTTACCCAGCGCAAGCTGGCGGCAACCTTTATCGTGCTCTACGCGGTAACGTCTTCTACCAGCGCATGGGACTGGGTTATGTCGGTAGACCCCCACTGGTTCTCAACTTTGTTTGGATGGTACACCTTCGCAGGAATGTTTGTTACGGCCATGACGGTGCTCAACCTTTTGGTTATGTACCTGCGTCTCAACAACCACTTGCCTTGGATCAACGAGAACCACCAGCACGACTTGAGTAAGTTTATGTTTGCCTTCAGTGTGTTTTGGACCTACCTATGGTTCAGTCAGTACATGCTCATTTGGTACTCTAACATTCCTGAAGAAGTCACCTACTACCTGCCAAGGTTTAAGGGAGAATACAAGCCTCTCTTTGTAGCTATGGTCGCAATGAACTTTTTGCTGCCCATTTTAGTTCTAATGTCTCGAGATGCAAAACGAATTTTTGGCTTTATCGGGCTTGCCTCCGTCTTTGTGCTGGCGGGTCACTGGATCGATCACTACATCATGATTATGCCGGGTGCAGTGGGCTACAGCTTCGGCTTTGGCTTCGCAGAACTAGGCGGAATCTTGTTTTATTCGGGTTTGTTTTTGTGGGTTACCCTCAGCCAGCTCGCCAAGGTGCCCTTAAGGCTTAAGAACCACCCTATGCTCACCGAGAGCGAACGCTTCCAACAATAATAGGACGCAACTAAAGAGAATCGTTTATGACTGGAATTATTACCATTGTCGTCCTAGTGCTAGCCGTGATAACGGCCCTGCAGCTTATGCGTGTCTTTGAGCTGTCTTCAAAGGCCCGTAAGCAAGTTGAATACGAAGTAACCGACCGCGACAACAACTACCAGGGTTGGCTTATGCTGCTTTTTGGAATCGCTATGATCGTGTCCTTATTCTGGATGCTCTATGCCTGGCTCCCGCTCACTCTTCCCAAGCCCGCTTCGGAGCACGGGGTAGAAATTGACAGCTTGTTCAAAATTTCTATGTGGGTGATTATTGCAATGTTTTTGCTAGTCCAGCCTATTCTATTCTATTTGGCTTGGAGGTACCGTGGTGCAAAAGATCGCAAGGCGGCCTACTACGAGCACAACAATCGCTTAGAGTTCATCTGGACCATTGTTCCGGCGATTATACTAGCGGTTCTCATCATTTATGGCATGACTACTTGGTCTAACGTGATGAGCCCAAAGAACGAGAAGGAGCCCATTGTTGTAGAGGTTTACGCTCAGCAGTTTAAGTGGATAATCCGCTATGCCGGTGAAGACAATAAATTAGGCTATGCGAACGTGCGCCTCATCAAGGATGCTAATGTAGTGGGTGTCGATACCCTCGACCTTCTTTCTGCCGACGACAAAGTTGCCTCGGAGATTCACTTGCCGGTGGGTCGTCCCGTACTCTTTCGCTTTCGCTCGCAGGACGTGATTCACTCGGCCTATATGCCTCACTTTAGGGCTCAGATGAACTGCGTTCCTGGAATGACTACCCAGTTCCAATTTACGCCGTCGGTTACCACAGCCGACATCCGCCAGGATGCCAATGTACAGGCTAAAGTCGCACGCATCAATGCCTTGCGCACCGAGAAGGGTCTTGAATCCTACGCCTACGACTACCTCTTGCTATGCAATAAGGTATGTGGATCGGGTCACTTCAACATGCAAATGAATATTGTGGTAGAGTCCGAAGAAGAGTATGCTAAGTGGCTTGCGGAACAAAAGACCATAGCTGAAACGTTGTAGTACCAGATAAAGAATTTCATTATGGCAGACCACGCACAGGAACACGCACACGATACGGCTCACGCAGAGGGCCATGATCACGACGAGCATCCAGTCGATAACTTCTGGACGAAGTATATTTTCTCGACCGATCACAAAATGATCGCTAAGCAGTTCCTAATTACGGGAATGTTTATGGGCCTCGTAGGAGTATTCATGTCGATGCTATTCAGGCTCCAGCTGGCTTGGCCGGGCGAGAGCTTCCCAATTCTTGAAACCTTCTTGGGTAAATGGGCACCAGACGGTGTTTTGGACCCCAACATGTACCTGGCTCTGGTAACCATACACGGAACCATCATGGTCTTCTTTGTACTGACTGCAGGCCTGAGCGGAACCTTCTCGAACCTACTTATTCCATTGCAAATTGGTGCGCGCGACATGGCCTCCGGTTTTCTGAACATGATCTCATACTGGTTCTTTGCTGCCTCTTCGGTGGTAATGCTTACTTCCCTCTTCGTGGAGACAGGACCAGCCTCAGGCGGTTGGACCGTGTACCCGCCCCTTAGCGCCCTTCCCCAGGCTATGCCCGGATCAGGCGCAGGCATGACCCTCTGGCTTGTGTCCATGACGCTTTTTGTTGGTGGATCATTGATCGGATCACTTAACTATATTGTTACAGTAATCAACCTCCGGACCAAGGGCATGACCATGACCCGCCTTCCATTGACCATTTGGGCCTTCTTGGTCACGGCTATTTTGGGTGTCCTTTCTTTCCCAGTTCTATTGAGTGCGGCACTTCTGCTGATTTTTGACCGATCCATGGGAACGTCATTCTACCTAAGCGACATTATGGTCGCCGGAGAGCTTCTGAGCAACCAAGGCGGTAGTCCTATTCTCTATGAACACCTTTTCTGGTTCTTGGGTCACCCTGAAGTGTACATCATCCTGCTGCCCGCCTTGGGTATTACGTCAGAGGTGATTGCTACCAACTCACGCAAACCCATTTTTGGCTACCGTGCGATGATTGGTTCCATTCTGGCGATTGCCTTCTTGTCATTCGTAGTATGGGGGCACCACATGTTTATTACGGGAATGAATCCATTTTTGGGTTCCGTCTTCACCTTCACTACCCTGTTGATTGCCATACCCTCTGCGGTCAAGGCCTTCAACTACATTACCACTCTTTGGAAGGGCAACATTCAGTTTACTCCGGCCATGCTCTTTTCTATTGCACTAGTAAGCACCTTCGTAGCAGGCGGCTTGACCGGCATCATCTTAGGTGATTCGGCGCTAGACATCAACGTGCACGACACCTACTTTGTGGTAGCACACTTCCATATTGTGATGGGATTGTCGGCCATCTTCGGAATGTTCGCTGGGGTATACCATTGGTTCCCAAAGATGTATGGTCGCATGATGAACAAGACCATGGGCTACCTTCACTTTTGGATTTCCTTTGTGACGGCCTACGGGGTATTCTTTCCAATGCACTTCACGGGCTTGGCTGGTTTGCCACGGCGCTACTACAGCAGTGCGGAATTTCCCATCTTCGACGAGCTGCACGACATTAACGTGATTATTACCTTCTTCGCCATTGGAGGCGGAATAGCGCAGGTTATTTTCATTTTTAACTTCTTCTATTCCATGTGGCGTGGTCCTAAGGCTCCACAAAATCCTTGGAGGTCTAATACGCTGGAGTGGACGGCGCCGGTAGAACACATGCACGGCAACTGGCCGGGAGCCATTCCTGAGGTTCAGCGCTGGCCCTACGACTACAGCAAGCCTGGCTACGAAGAGGACTTTGTTCCCCAGAATGTGCCCATCAAAAAGGGAGAGCACGCCCACTAGGTTCAAAGGAGTTAATAAGTACTTTAAGCGGCCGCCCGGTATCTAAGGGCGGCCGTTTACATTTGTGCCTATGGTGGATTTTCTGCACGACCCTTCGGCATCAGAGATGGACGATCGCGAAGCCGAGCAGCGCCTTAGGCCTTCTCGATTTGACGACTTTGCTGGTCAGGTAAAGGTTTTGGCGAACCTCAAGGTTTTTGTGCAGGCCGCGCGCCAGCGCGAGGAGGCGCTGGACCACGTGCTGCTCCACGGCCCCCCAGGTTTGGGCAAGACCACCTTGGCGCACATTATCGCCAGCGAGCTAGGGTCCAACTTAAGGCTTACTAGCGGACCAGTGCTGGACAAGCCGGGCGACCTCGCGGGACTCCTAACGAGCCTAGAAGCCAACGACGTCCTTTTTATCGATGAGATTCACCGGCTGAGTCCGGTGGTGGAGGAATACCTCTACAGCGCAATGGAGGACTACCAAATTGATATTCTACTCGAGTCGGGTCCGGCCGCGCGGTCGGTGCAGATACGCCTGAAGCCATTTACTTTGATTGGAGCCACCACGCGAAGCGGACTCCTTACCTCGCCCTTGCGAGCGCGCTTTGGCATAGCGGCCCGCCTTGAATACTACAGCATGGAGCTTCTGTCGACCATCGTGGAACGCTCGTCCAAAATTCTTGGAGTCCAAATCCAGGACGATGCAGCCATCGAAGTGGCCCGCCGCAGCCGCGGAACTCCTAGAATTGCCAATGCCCTGCTTCGCAGGCTTCGGGATTTTGCCCAAGTGCGCGGAACCACAATCATTGACATCGAGGTGGCGCGCTATGGAATGGACGCATTAAACGTAGATGCCCATGGCCTCGACGAAATGGACAACCGTATTCTGCTCACCCTGATTGATAAGTTTAGGGGCGGACCCGTGGGCCTTAGTACGCTGGCGACTGCCGTGAGCGAACAAGCGGAGACCCTCGAAGAGGTCTACGAACCCTACCTCATTCAAGAGGGCTACCTCGCGCGGACTCCACGAGGAAGAATGGCCATGGACAAAGCCTATAAGCATCTAGGCCGAACCCCTTCGGGCGGCGCGGATTTGTTCTCATGACGCGGAGTCAGGCGACCAAACTTCTTAAAGCCGAAGCCCTGCGACTCGGATTCATGGAAGCGCGGGTCGCTTCGGCCGGATTTTTGGCAGAAGAAGCTCCCCGACTGGAGCAGTGGCTCGCCTCAGGGTTTCAGGGAAGCATGCGCTACATGGAGAACCATTTTGACAAGCGCCTCGACCCGCGCAAGCTCGTGCCAGGCGCAAAGTCCGTAGTGAGCCTGTCCTTTAATTACTATAGCGATCCCAGCGGCATAGAGCGCGATAATCATCCCAGAATTGCCCGCTACGCCTACGGAGAAGACTACCACCAAGTCGTTAAAGAACGTTTGCACGAGCTGCACGACGCACTCTGCGGGGCGATCGGACCCATAGAGGGCCGCTGCTTTGTGGACAGTGCTCCCGTTATGGAGCGCGCATGGGCCGAGCGCAGCGGTCTTGGCTGGGTAGGCAAAAATTCGCTTCTTTTAAGCAAGAACGCAGGATCCTACTTTTTTTTGGCCGAACTTATTGTAGACTACGATTTTGTTCCAGACATCCCGGTGGCGGACCATTGCGGGAGCTGCACGCGCTGCATCGACGCCTGCCCGACCCAGGCTATCGTTGCTCCAATGGTCGTCGATAGCGGCCGCTGCATAAGCCATGCAACCATTGAGCTGCACGCAGCCCTTCCGCGTGAAATGGCCGACTCCCTGAACCCATGGGTATTTGGCTGCGACATATGCCAGGAGGTCTGCCCCTGGAACAGTAAGGCCAAGGCCCACGACGAACCAAGATTTAGCCCTGGGGCCTGGGTGGAATGGTCTCTGGACGATTGGCGCCATTCAAGCCAAGAGTCTTTTGATGCGGCATTTGGCCAATCTGCGGTCTCTCGTACCGGACTTTTGCGAATTCAGCGCAACGTGGAGGCTGCCTTCTTCTCAGGCGATGGCCAGGCTACTTAACCGAAACTTGGATTGCCTGCAGCACGCGGTAGGTGCTTTTGTCGTAGGCTAAGGCAACCCAATGCATGAGGTCAGGGTTCCAACTCGTGTCCAAGGTTTTTGAGGCTTCATAGTTTTTAACGGCCCCTGCCGCTGAAGCGCCGGCCGCCCAAACCTCCTGACCAAAGGGTCCCCAGGGTGCGGAGCGAAAGACGTTGTAATGCACATAGCTCGTGTCGCGAGTTTGGTCGGGCATCAATTGGGGCGATACAATACCTGATTCCTTCAGGTAGACTGCAAGGCCTATGGCGTTACTGAAGCTGCTCTGAGCGCGAACGTCCAATCGAACCGTAGCCACTCCCGAGGTGCTGTCGAATCCACTGTAGGCATTGAAGAGGACTTCAGGCGCCAGGGCAAGTTCCGTGGCAGTCAATGCCGCCCAGGAGCTGTAGGTCTTGAGGTGGGTGCTGCTGGTAAAGTCCAAACGATTTACCATCCCGAGCGGGAGACCCCATACCCCAAAAAAGCTAGCTAAATCGTCTCCATCCTCGGTGGTAAAGTCCCGCGGGTATTCTGGCGATACCGAGGTAAAGTTCGCCGGACCGGCGTGAATGGCCAGGCCGATCACGCGCGCGGATCCATAAAGACTGTCGAGCTGCTTGAGCATCTTCGACGCCTTAGGGCAGTTCTTGCACTGGTGACCGGTGAAATCCTCAACAAGCACTGCGCGCTCGCTCTGCAGTACGGTATCTCCGTTGGCTTCGGTGGTGTTGCCTCCGCCCGAATCGCGAAAGGGATCGTCAATGTAGTCGCAGGACCAGGCAAAACCTGCCAAAACCAAGGCAAAAGTAAAATTCCGCATTAAAATTGGGTTGTTAAGGATAAACTCAGGCCGTTGGACGGGGGAACCACCCGGCAGACCCCGCCGACGCAAAATATGCCCTGCTGCTGGCGCCCGTAGCCCATTTGAATTCGCGTTGGACCATCAAAGTGCACCACTGAAAGAAGGGGGTAGTGAATTCGCCGAGATTCCGAGGGGTGTCCATAGTTGTACACGTCCTGCACGGCGACGGTCCAAGCCTTTGAAACGGTCCATTCGGCCAAAAACATGGCAAGACTTCCACGAAACCCTTGGCCCCCAGACCACTGAAGTTCGGTGCGCAGGGTTTGGTGGTTGGGTAGGGCAAATTGCTGCTCCCAGACCAGTGCGGGTATCACCAGAGCGCTGTCGCTGTCGGGCGCGGCAATGATGCTGTAGTCGTTTACTCCGTCGGTCAGTACCGACTTGTTGTAGACAAAGCGGTATGCCGTGAACTGCGACTTGTACTGGGAACTAAACTTGCGGCTAATGCTGAAGTTGAGGTCGCGAAAGTAGGGAATCGTCCCCCAGGTTAGGGCGTCGCTCTCGTAGCCTTGGCTGCCTTTATCACCAAAACTCCCGTCTTGCAGAGCTTGACGGTCAATGCTTTGCGACGAGGCCATGCTCAGCGCGAGCTTGGTTCCGTACCGACCGCCCAGCATAGATTTTTTTGGGATCAGGTAGTTGACATCAAACTGATAGCCCATTTCTCCGTTGATCTGGGTGGCATAGGGGTAGAGGGCAGGTAAAACGTAGGTATGCAGGTTACCCGTCGGAGGAATAAAGTTGATGAGCGCGTCAAACTGCTGGCCGTTGCGGTCGGAGCGAAAGCTGAAGTTGTCAATGCGCTTGATCATCGCCAGCACGCCCAGTCCTTTTTGGGAATAGGTCGCTGTGGCTATAAACGCTTCACCGGGTTTGTAGATGTAGCCGTTGTCAAAGTTTGGGTCATTAATCTTGTAGGCATACTCGGCATTGAGGTTGAAACCCTTGTAGTTGGCTCCAAGGCGGTAAGCCCAGGCGCCGACGTTCGCTGGGAGGTTGAGCAAGGGGTCAAATCCACGCTGAAACTTAGAGACAAAGCTTGCTCCGGCATTGAGGTTCAGGCCGGATTTATTCAAAAAGGGCAATGCTTCGTTAAGGGCCCATTCCGCATCCAATCCTCGCGTAATCCCATCGCTTTTAGTGAAATATACCCGTTGCCTTCCGATAACTCCTTTGAGGGTCAGGCCCTTGGATAATCGCGCGATGATGCGGCTGCCGTCCATGGCATTGTCGAGTCCCAGGCCGCGTTCTTCGTAGGCCCTAAAGATCAGTCCCTGCCCAAACTGCTCAAAAAAGTTCCCTACCGTAATGTCAAACTTGCCTTGCTGCCATTGCGCAAAGCGGTAGGTAATGCCTTCGCCCCGGTATCCGGCCGGAAAGCCCAGCAAAGCATTCTGGTAGTTTTCGTAGCGCATGCCCATCCGGAGGTTGCCTCGATCGTAGGTAAATAGAGCCCAGCCTTGGCCAAGAGCACGTTCTTCGGGGTAGTAGTCGCCCGCAGGGTCGAGCACGGAGTCGCGCACGTAGGCCTGAGCATCAAACTGCATTACGGCGCGGAGCGTTCCGCCCAAAGCATCCGTTTGGCCTTGCTGGGCCCAAAGGCTTGCCGAGCAGACTGCCAAGGCTATGAATACAACCCTGCGCACAGCTACTTCAGTTTGCGGATCTCGGCGATAAGGACCTCTTCTTCGCCCGGAACGTACTTGTTGACCTGCCAGACAATTTCTCCCGCACCGTTGAGCAGAAAGGTATGGGGAACGTTATTGACTCCCATGGCGCGACGCAGGTCGCTGTTGGAGTCGAGTACCACGGTGTAGTCCCAGCCCTGCCCGGCGGCAAACGGCCCCACCTTAGGGCTGGTGCGCGAGTCGTCAATGCTCACGGCGACCAAGGTCACCCCGAGTTCTTCTTGCAGTTCTTCGTACCGCTCTGCAAGAGAATTAAGTTCATTGATGCAGGGTTTGCACCACGTTGCCCAAAAACTAACGATTGTTGGTTTGCCCGTTTGGTGCAAGCTGGCAATGGGGACCCTGGTTCCGCCCAGGGTTTGAACCTCAATTTGGGGGAGGGGCTGTGCCTCTGCAAGAAAGCCGACCGTCAAGAGCGCGGAGTAAAGCAACAATTTCATGCCCTCAAGGTACGGCAATTGCCAAAGAGGTTCCTAGTTCTGCGGCGATTTGGACCAAAAAAGAAGCGCCGAGGCAGAACCTCGGCGCTTGAATAATGGCTTAAAAATGCCTTAGTGCTGAACCGTGAATCGCAGGGTCTCTACGCGGTCATTAAGAGCAATCTTCACAGTGTAGACACCGTTAGCGAGGTCTGCAACATGCAAATCAATGCTTTGCATGCCCGATTCAACCGAAGCAGTTTGGGCAATCACCGTCTGTCCGTTGAGGTTGATTACCTCCACAAGGGCTTCTCCGGCCTCTAATACTTGAAGTGAAATCTTTACCGCATCGCGAGCAGGGTTCGGATAAAGCTTAGCTTGCGCAGCTTGAATTTCTTCTTCGCCCAGGGCGGCAGTGTTAATCCAGAAGTTGTCGAGCCAAAGGTTGTTGCCGTAGGCAGAATTGCACTCAAACTTCACGATCAGTTCCTGACCCGCAAACTGCGAAAGGCTAATGGTGTTCGGGTACCATTGGGTAGGCTGCGGGAAGAAGCGAGCGGTTGCATTGGGCGCGGTAGCTAGGGCCGTACCCGATTTATCGAACACGTTGGTCCATGTGGTTCCGCAGTTCGAAGAAACAAAAACCTTCAAACCGTCGGCTTCTCCAGCGTACGATGCGTAGGCATGGTTGAAGTAGAGCTTGTGGTTGGCGGTGATGCCGCTCACCTTGGGGGTGATGATGCTCGCCTGCGCTCCGGACTGCATGGTGAAGAAGTCCACCATAAGCGACTTCGTAGACTGTCCGTAGCCGCCGAGTTCCTGGGGCAAGCCATTGACCTGTGCCTTAGAAACTACGGTAACCAAGGGCTTGGTCGCAGTATTGTACAGAAGTACGTGACCGGCAGGAATTGAATTAAAGCTGGTAGACTCCATACCCTCAGAGTAGGGAGCAGGCGTGGGAGTATTGTTTAGAACCGCAGCAATAAGAGGTGCAGACATGTTGTTCATGCCATTGACGTCTCCGGTGCCGTTGGGTGAACTCACGGTGGCAACCAAAGAATTAGTACCTGCAGGAAGCGTTACCTGTGGGAAGCTTACTACCGCTGTGGCGCCAGCACTTAGGCTTCCAGTCCAGTTTTGAGTAACGGGAGTTCCGCCGTTGACGGCGTAGGCCACCGAGGCCGACGTGATGGCAAGACTTCCTTCGTTTTTGATGGTAACCATTGGGGTCGTTGTGCCGTTGCACAGCCCTGGCGTTGCTGCAGTAAAGGCATTAAGTCCAACATCAGGAAGTCCAGCAATGGTTTGAACACTAGTGCGGGCTGCGTTGAGCACCGACTTATTGCTGTTGTCTTGAATGAAGGCCACCACGGCGACCTTGTTCAAATTCGCTAAGTAGGAGGGGGCGGCTACCTTAAATACAAACATTTGCGTTTGGCCTGAAGTCCAGCTGTCGGCCATGGTGGTTCCGCTTGCATCAGGTACCATCTTGCGCATGACCTGATAGAAGTTGGTTTCGCCATTGGATCCAGGAGCTGAAGGGTAGTTAATCTCTTCTTCGATCACGGCTACATGAAGCTTGAGGGAGCCGGCGGCGCCTGAAGCGACGGTTGCGGTCCCTGCATTCGCGACAAAAACACCAATTTGAATCGAGTCATAACCGGCTGTCCACTGATGGCTTGCCGATAGGTTCAAGGGGGCAGCAGTGTTGTAACGATTATTGATAGTGGTGGTGGTAACAATGGTTCCTGGCGAGCCTGGTCCGCTGCCGTCCATCACCGAATTGGGCACGCCCGTTACACCATAGTACTGAACTCGGGCTGCAGCCTCCGTCGGATTAGCGGCATTCATAGGGTCGACGCCCGGCCAGCTAGTTTGGTATTTAAGGGCAACAACCTTAGTGGCGTTGGCGTCTAAAAGCGTTTTAAGTGCGGGATTCTGGGATGCACAGGGTCCGCAAGAGGCTTGCGTGAAGTGCTCCACCAAAACCAGGCGATTTTGGCCAAAGGCTGCCACACTAAAGAGGCAAACGAGTAGGGTGCTTACTATATTTTTCATGAAGTTAGAAATTGTAATTTTTTATGACAATAGGTAAAATTAACCTTAAATAAATGCGCTGGCAAGTTTGTGTTTGCATAAGCAGAGGAATTACCTTTGTTCTATGCAGAAATATTGGATTTTATCGCTTGCCTTATGCAGTGCTCCGCTTGTAAGTGCCCAAAGTTTGATGGTTACCTCCTTTGATAGCATTGCCTACGTCAATAGCCATAATGGAATTCAGGCTAGTGCTCATATTTCGGTAAAGAACACGTCTGCCTCGGTAAAGGACTATAGACTGCTGCGTAGCAGAATTGGTACAACCGGATTAGTCGACTCCAACTACTTCTGCTGGGACCTTTGCTACCCCATTTGGGTTAACCAAAGTCAGGGTACGGTGACCATCGCTCCCGGGGCCACCGCCAATGATTTCTCGGGCTACGCCTACGTGCGAGATACCTCGGCCAACGGTCAAGACAGTATTTGGTACACCTTCGTGAATACCTCAGATGCAAACGATAGCCTACAGGTGATGGTGGTCTATGCCTTCAACCGCTACGTTTCCAATTCGGAGTCATCGCTGCCTTTGCTTTCGGTTTATCCCCAGCCTGCCTTGGCGGGCCAGCGGATTTATGGTATTCCGACGGATGCTCTTAAACTGGAGTGGATGGATCTTGCTGGTCGCGTGCATCAGGTAATCACTCAAAACGACGGTTCTATTACGGCGCCTTCCGCGCAAGGAATTTGGATTCTGAGGGCCTATTTCCAGAACGGAATTAGGACTACCAGGGTTCTGCTGCGCTAGGCTGCATACGAATTTATATTTTTTGACGTTTAGTCAGGTATGCTTTATCACCTCAGAGGAACCCTTGAACGCAAGACCCCAACCTATGTAGTTATGGACTGCGGGGGTGTGGGCTACCTCATTCATATTTCGCTCACCACCTTTGGTCAGCTCCCGGATTTGGGAAAGGCAGAATTGCTTCTGCACCCGGTTTACCGCGAAGACGCACAATTGCTCTTTGGATTTGCCACCGAGCTGGAACGCGATGTTTTTGTACTTCTGAATTCCGTTTCGGGAGTGGGAGCCAGTACTGCCCGAGTGATTCTATCTACCCTGCGTCCTGAGGAGGCTTTGTCGGTAATTGCCAATGGCGACTCGGGAAGTCTTCAGCGCATCAAGGGAATTGGGGCCAAGACCGCGCAGCGAATTATTATAGACATTCGCGATAAGGCTATTAAACTGGGCGCTACAGCCCCAATGGCTTCCGGAGGGACTTCTGCACGTCAGGAGGCACTCGAGGCACTTTTGGTTCTGGGCTTCGCCCGTGTGGCTGTCGAGAAGGTTCTTGCTGCTCTCTCGGCCGAAGAGCTCGAATACAGCCTCGAAGACTTAATCAAACGCGCTCTAGCCCGACTCTAATGCGCATGCGGTGGGCACTGGGTCTGCTTGGATTGCTGGCAGTGCTGAATCTTGAGGGCCAGGATACCACGGGTACGGGCTGGCCAATGCCGGGCCTTCCCAACCCTCCCAACTGGAAGACCGAGGTTACCTACGACCCCGTTACTGGTTTTTACATCCTTCAGCGCACCGTGTCGGGAGTGCCCGTTGGGGCACCGAGGTACCTTAACGCAGCGGACTACCAGGCAATGCGGTTTCGCGAACTAGAATCCGACTATTGGCAAAACCGATGGTCTCAGAACGACGCGTCATCAGACCGAGGCGGGTCAAGCCTCGTTCCCGACATGAGCATAACGAGCCCGGTTCTTCGCGATATTTTTGGTTCCGACAAACTCGAAATTCGCCCAACCGGCAGTGCGGAGCTGCGGTTTGGCCTGCGCTACCAGCATATTAAAAATCCCATTGTTCCCGAACGGAATCGCCGAACCCTCGCCTTTGATTTTGACCAAAAAATGCAAATCAGCGCGGCGGGCAAGCTTGGCGACCGCCTCAACCTCAACTTTAATTTTGACACGGAAGCAACCTTTGCCTTCGAAAACAAAATAAAACTGGACTTCAAGGGTCAAGAAGACGACATTCTCAAAGGTTTTGAAATGGGCGACGTGAGTTTGCCCACCAACGGCAGCTTAATTACCGGAGTTCAAAGCCTGTTTGGCCTCAAAACCCAAATGCAGTTTGGCAAAACAACGGTTACCACGGTTTTGGCCGAGCAGCGCTCCCAAAGCCAGAGCATGAACATTCAGGGTGGTGCCTCCACGCAAGAGTTCCGAATCCAGGCCGATGCCTACGAGGTAAATCGTCACTTTTTCTTAGCGCAGTTTTTTAGGGATCGCTACGAGCAGTGGTTGGGCACCCGCCCGATAATTCAGTCGCCCATGCAAATAACCCGGGTCGAAGTTTGGCTGACCAACCGCAGAAACAACCCAACCGAAGTGCGCAATCTTGTCGCCTTCCTAGACCTCGGGGAGGCAGAGGGCGCGGCCTACCGAAGCCCTTCGTCGTCCCTGCCGGGCGAGGCAATTTTTCCTGGTCCCAGCGCGGACCCTTGGCCATCCAACCGCGTAAACCGCTTGGATCCCCAAGAGCTGATTTCTCGGTTTGCCTCCGTGCGCGATGCGGCTTCTGCGGGTTCGTCGCTTAACAGCTCGGGCTACGATGCCAACATCGAATACGCCCAATTGACCAACGCGCGCATGCTGCAGCCCAACGAATACAGCTTTCACCCGCAGCTAGGCTACATTTCGCTCAACACCTCACTCAATCAAGACGAAGTCATTGCAGTGGCCTACCAGTACACGGTCAACGGCCGGACCTACCAGGTTGGTGAGTTTTCTAACGACGGAATCGTTGCGCCCAAGTCGCTCATTCTTAAACTGCTGAAGCACCAAATTCTTAACGTTCGCAGCCCGGCATGGGACCTCATGATGAAGAACGTCTACAGCCTCAACGCATTCCAATTGAGCCCAGAGGACTTTCGCCTGGAGCTGCTCTATGTGAACGACGAAACAGGATTGCCCATTCCGTTTTTACCCAAGTCAAGCGTTAAAGATCAATTGCTGGTGCAGGTCCTGCAAACCGATAAAGTCAATACCAACGGCGATCCGTTCCCAGACGGACTCTTTGACTTTGTGGAAGGATTGACCGTCCTGTCGACCACGGGCCGTATTTTCTTGCCTTCCCTGGAACCCTTTGGCTCCTCCCTTTCAAAGCAGCTTAGTACCGCCGAGGAGCGCCAGAGGTACGTCTACCAAGAGCTTTACGATTCCACCCTGTTCCGCGCTCAGGAGCAAACCCAAAAAAATAAGTTTTTGCTTCGCGGTCGCTACAAATCTGCGGGCGGATCCGTCATTCAGCTGAATTCCTTTAATATTCCGCGCGGGTCCATTTCGGTGACGGCCGGGGGGAACATGCTTACCGAGAACCAAGACTTTACAGTGGACTACGCCCTTGGTCAAGTGCGTGTTATCAACGAAGCCATCCTGCAGAGCGGAGTCCCTATTCGGGTAAGTTTTGAGAATAATTCCCTATTTAATTTTCAGGCAAAGACCTTCACGGGCGCCACAGTAAGCCACCAACTCCGGCCCAACTGGACGGTTGGCGGCTCCATTCTGCAGCTGCGCGAAGGCGCCCTCACTCAAAAAGTGGCGGCCGGCGAAGAACCAGTACGCAATACGATTTGGGGCATGAATACGCAGTACGAGAAGACCCTTCCGGGCCTGACTCGCGCGCTTGATAAGCTGCCCTTTGTCTCCACCAAGGCGCCGTCCAGTGTGCTGCTTACGGGCGAAGTCGCACAGCTCATACCGGGTTCGCCGCGCATCATAAGCGTCAACGGGGAGCCGACTACCTACCTCGACGACTTTGAGAGCAGCCAAACGGCCATTGACCTTCGCGGAACCATTACCTGGCAGCTCTCCTCTATTCCCGATGGTCAGCCGGAACTTTTCAAGGAGGCGGATTTCAACAACAACTGGGCGTCCAACTACAACCGCGCCCGGCTCTCCTGGTATGTCATTGACAATTCGTTTTTTACCGGCACGAGCATAACACCTATTAACATTCGGAACAATCCGGCAATTACCAGCGACCACCGACAGCGCATGGTGCCCTTTGCCGAGGTATTCCCCAACATAACCCTCGACCCGAGTCAGGCGCGCAATATCAACACCTTTGACTTGCAGTTTGATCCGACCGAGCGCGGACCCTACAACTACGACGTTCAGGGTCTAAGCGGAATCTCCGCGGGCATTAATCCTGACGGAAGCCTCAAAAATCCGCGAAGCCGTTGGGGGGGCATCATGCGTCAGCTCACCATCAACAATTTTGAAGAGCAAAACATCGAATTTATCCAGTTTTGGGTAATGGATCCTTTTCTCGACGACCCTAGTGCCCCCGGCGGAGACGTTTACCTGCACCTGGGTAACGTGTCCGAAGACATTCTCAAAGACGGAATGCAGTCCTTTGAGCACGGTCTGCCTTCGGACGGCTCGCGAAGAGACGTAGACTCGTCCATGTTGGGCTATGCCTCAAAGTACCAGCCAGTGGTCGATGCATTCGACAACAGCGAGGCCTCTCGACCCAACCAAGACGTGGGTGTTGACGGACTAATGGACCAGGACGAGCGCCGGTGGATTGGACCCAATTCCGAAACCTACCTCAATAAGATTCAGTCGGCCTTTGGAGCAGCGAGCCCGGCCTATACCAAGGCTCAGGCAGACCCCGCGGCCGACAACTTTGCGTACTACCGAGGCAGCAGTCAGGACCAGGCCGACGCCGATATTTTGCGCCGCTACCGCTACTTCAACAACCCCGACGGAAACTCGCGCACCGACCTAATAGACGGTCAACCCGCGATGAGCACCAACATGCCCGACAAAGAAGACGTCAACCGCGACGCAACCCTTAACCGCTCTGAGCAGTACTTCAGCTACAAAATTTCCATGCGCCCTGAGGACCTGGTGGTAGGCACGAACTACATTGCCGACATCTACGAGACCACCACCGACCTTCTGCCCGACCAAACGCGCAGACCGGTTCGCTGGATACAGTTCAAGATTCCCGTTTTTGAGCCTGACCAGCGCATCAACGGCGCGCAGGACTTTCGCTCCATTCGTTTTGCTCGCTGGATTCTGCACGATTGGCAGCAGCCGGTGGTTATTCGCATGGCCCGACTCGACCTGGTCCGAGGCGAATGGCGTCGCTACCGGTTCAACCTCGATGCTTCGCGAGAAATGATTCCCGTTGACGAGTCCGTCGCAACCACCTTTACCGTCAATGCGGTAAACCTTGAAGAAAACGGCGGTCGCGTGCCCGTAGCCTACCGCATGCCTCCGGGAATTCGCCGCCAGGTATTGCTCGGCAACACCTCGCTTCTTCAGCAAAACGAGCAGTCCTTGAGCATGCGTACCTGCGGTCTTCGCGACGGAGACGGCCGTGCAGTCTTCAAAAATACCAGCGTCGACATGCGCATGAACAAGCGCATGAAAATGTTTGTGCACGCAGAGGCTGCCGACGCTCCAAACCTCCTCAAGGATGAGGACGTTCGTTTGTTTGTGCGTATCGGTAACGACTACAGCCAAAACTACTACGAGTACGAGATGCCCCTCACGGTAACTCCTTGGGCTACCACGGCAGAAGACGTTATTTGGCCGAGCACCAACGACGTAGACATCGAATTTGCCCTTTGGACCGCCCTAAAACTAGAACGTGACGCGGCGATGCAGACCAACCCCAACGTGAGTAACGCCCTGCCCTTTGAGCGGGTAATTGGCGACCGTACCTACCGGGTTGTGGGAACACCCAACCTAGGATGGGTCCGCACGATAATGATTGGCCTGCGAAATCCGCGCCGCAGCGCATCAAACCAAAACGACGACGGAATGGACAAGTGCCTTGAGGTATGGGTTAACGAGCTGCGAATGACCGAATTTGACAACAGGGGAGGGGTGGCCGGACTCGCCCGTGGAACCGTGAAGCTGGCAGACTTGGGGCAGGTTGCACTAAGCGGAGGGTTCTCAACCCCGGGCTTTGGAACCATTGATATGGCGCCCAACGAGCGCAACAAGTTCAGCGCCATGAACTACGACCTTCAGACTAACCTTGATTTGCATCGCTTTCTTCCAGCAAACAGTCGGTTGCGCTTGCCGGTATTCATAACCCATGCTCAGGATTGGAAAACCCCAATGTTCAATCCCTACAATCCCGACATTGAAATGCCCAAGGCCCTAGCCAACCTGCCCAGCCAAGATCGAAGGGATTCCCTGCGTTCCATGGTCAGTGACTTTCAGCAGCGACGAGCGATTGCATTCACCAACGTTAGAATTGACCGCGCCTCAGGGGCCCCTCAGGGCGGACGCGCCGCGGTAAGTGGTCCGCCGGCCATGGACGGGTTCAACCCCAAGGGAGAGTCCGAGTCGGGACTGCAGGGGGGCAGTGAAGACAAGATTAAAATGCCCAAGAAACCCCGCCCCTGGGACGTGGAAAACCTAAGTGCGACCTATGCCTTTAACGAGGTGCTGCGCCGCGATGCCAACACCCTTCAGGACCTACGGCACGAGAACCGCGGCAGCCTCTCCTACACCTACCAGTCGCAACCAATCAATATTCAGCCCTTTAAAAATCTGAAGCCCAAGATTTTGGCCATCATTCGCGATGCCAACATTAACCTGACGCCTTCGAGAATCAGCGTCCGCGCAGACCTGCTTCGAAGCCAGCAGATTATGCAAATGCGCAACGTAGACAACCCCAAGTTTCAGTTGCCCATCACCTACAACAAGAACTTCACGATGGACCGCAACTACAACGTGATTTGGGATCCGACCAAGACCTGGAAGCTGGACTACACCGGCAGAGTACGGCTTCGCTTTGACGAACTTCCCGGGCCTTCCTCGGCCGACAGCGTACGCGATTTCTTGGCACAAAGCCTTAGTACGGGCGGACGTCCCACGGAATACCACCACACTATTAATACGACCTGGGCCATACCGATCAATAAGATACCCCTGCTTAGCTTCGTTCAAACCCAAGTGCGCTACACGGCCGATTTGGATTGGAAGACCAATTCTCTTTGGGCTACAAGGCCCGGACTGGATTCTCTGAATTTCGGGAACACGGTTGAATCCAGCGGCAAGTGGAACGCCTCAGCCAACGCAAACATGGTGACGCTGTACAACCTGATTCCGGGCTACAGCAAGCTTAAAAAGCCTTCGCGTGCCAATACCGCCAACGCTCGCGGTGCGAAGCCCACAGAAAACGCAAAAGCAGCCGGCGGTAAGAAGGTCGAAGAGGCAAAGCCTTCGCTGGCTAAAACGCTCTTTATAGGGGTAGTAGACCTAGCTACTATGCTCAAAAGTGTCAACGCTACCGCCAGCCTGAATACCGGATCCCTGCTTCCCGGTTTCAGAACAGTGCCCGTTTTTAGCGGACTAACTCCCAATTCGGACTTCGCTCCCGGCTGGAGGGCGGCTCTAGGACTGCCCCATGACCTGCCGTCTTTGGCTGCCGGCAGTGGCTGGCTGCTCGAGAATCCTCGCCAGCCGCTTCGGGCCACCGAGGCGACTACGCGAAACATCACCTTGAGGGCCCAGCTTGAACCGCTTCAGGACATGCGCATTACCCTGAACGCTAACCAGACCTACGGACGCCAGGCTTCCTACACCTACCGATATTCCACTGGAACCGGTTTAGATTCGCTTTTTTCACAGGGTTTCCATGCCTTTAATCCCCAAGAAATCCTGACCTACAGCGGGTCATGGCTGTCTCTGCCCTCAGCCTTTGACGTCAGCAGAGAGCCCGACTACTCCAGTGCGGCCTACGACCGCTTTAAGGAGGCTCGACTTGAGGTTTCTCGCCGCATGGCAGACCGTCAATCAATCATAGACCCCAATTATTCCAGCACTTTTATCGACTACTCGGATTCTTCGAGGTACGGATACGACGGGTTTTCGGTACTCCATACCGACGTACTGGCCAACGCCTTTCTCGCTGCCTACGGGAACCGTGCCACATCAAATCTGCCTATTGGAAACTACAGTGCGCTGCCCTTCTTCCCCAACTGGAATCTAACCTACACCGGTTTGATGCGCTTAAAGGCAGTACGCAATGTGTTTACGGCGCTCAGTTTGAGCCATTCCTATGCGAGCACCATGACGGTTTCTGGCCTTCAGACCCACATGCTAAGGGCGCAGCGGCTGCAGGACAGTCCGCTGGATTTGTTTCCGCGCAACGACAACTTGGATATTATGCCCGACCGTCAAGTCGGTCAGATTTCGGTTTCGGAATCCTTTTCGCCCTTAGTTGGTGTGGATTTACGCACTCGAAGCAATGCTTCCTTCAAGCTCAACTACGGCATGATGCGGCAGCTTAACCTAAGTATGGCCAACAACCAGCTTACCGAGAGCAAGGCCCAGGACGTAACGGTTGGTTTCGGCTACATCATTAAGGACGTTCAGTTTCGCATCGTGGAGCAGGGTGGAGCCCCCCGGACCATTAAATCCAATCTTGAGTTAAAACTAGACGTGAAGTTCAGCGACAACCAAACCGTAATTAGGCGAATTCTCGAGGATTTCTACCAACCTACAGCGGGCCAGACGCGCACGACTATCAAGTTTACCGCAGACTACCGAATGAGTCGTCGCTTGACTACGCAATTTTACTACGACCAAACGGTTAGTTCCTTCAAAACCAGCCAGGCCTTCCCTACCAATCAATGGCAAAGCGGCATTGCCTTGCGGCTTAATTTAGGTGGGTAAATTGGCCCTTTGGCTTCCTATATTTGTGCCATGGAATACCCTACAAGCCTACGCTACACCAAAGACCACGAGTGGATCCGCCTTGAAGGCGAAATCGCCACTGTTGGCATCACTGACTTTGCCCAAGGGGAGCTTGGTGATATTGTTTTTGTCGACATTCCAACCCAAGGCGAGACCCTCGCTGCAGAAGAGGTTTTTGGCTCTGTGGAGGCTGTCAAAACGGTAAGTGATCTCTACCTACCAATCGACGGTGAAGTAATTGAGGTAAATCCTGCCATTGACAGCCAACCCGATCTTGTCAATACGGACCCCTACGGTCAGGGCTGGATGGTCCGCGTTAAGGTTGCAAGTGTTGCAGACGTAGAGGCCCTCTTAGACTCCGACGCCTACCGCAAACTCACGGGTGCCTAGCCACAGCATAAATACGCTGCTGCGTATGCGGCATCTTTGGCTTTCGCTCGCTCTTTTATGGGCGGGCATTGTTTTTTTCTATTCTCTTCAACCCAGTGCAGAACTTCCCCGTATGTTCCTGTTCTTTAGGGATTTGTTTCTTCATTTTGGAGCTTATTTGGGCATTTCGTTCTTGCTTATGCTTTACAGCCGATCTGCGGCAGGCCCCTGGAAGGTTTCATTGTTAAGTTTTGGGTTCGGATTGGCGATAGAAATTCTTCAACCTATTGTTGCTGAAGGCCGTATCTTTTCTTGGACTGATGTAACCGCCAATTCTTTAGGAATCGGATCGGGTACGCTTCTTGCCCTATTCCTTCGCAGACGTATCTTTATACCCAAACTTAAATAGTATGAATCCTCGTAAAAACTTTAGGTCAGACCTTGATGCTCGCAAGGGCTTATTCCTTCAATTGGGCTTGGTTGTCGCTTTGGGACTGTCATGGATGGCCTTTGAGTGGCGTACCTACGAGGGTGGCCTGATTGATCTTGGTGCCCTGGATGCTCTTACCGAAGAAGAGGACATGCTTGTTACCAACCGCACGCCCCCTCCTCCTCCCCCCCCGCCTCCTGCCACTATTGAGATTTTCAAAATAGTAGACAATAAAATTGATATCGTAGAGCTCGACTTGATTTCTACTGAAATCGATGAAGACGCCACGGTTGAAATCATGGAAGTCGAGGCTGCTGAAGAGGTTTTTAACTTTGTAAATGTGGAGAATAAGCCGATCTTCCCCGGTTGTGAAGGCATGGTCACCGAAGAGGAGCGATTTAATTGCTTTAACATTAAGACCCGTCAATTCATCGGTAAGAACTTTGAGTTCCCCGAGATGGCAAGGCAAATGGGCATTCAGGGAAAGGTTTGGGTCTCCTTTATCATTGAGAAGGACGGGCGCATTGCCGATGTTGCCGTAGACCGTGGAGTAGACAAACTTCTCGACGAGGAGGCTGTTCGTGTGGTGCGCATGTTCCCGAAAATGACGCCGGCTAAAGTTGGAGGTCGGTCCGTGCGTATGCGCTACTCGTTGCCCATCAATGCTCGTCTGCAATAGGGCTCAATAGGTTCAAAGAGCCCCGGTTCCGCCGGGGTTTTTCATTTAAGGCATTATGAACTTCGACAAAACAGCATTGGCATGGGGCCCCAGCGTCTTGAGCGCCGTCTACCTCGCGGCCGATGCTATTCTAGAGGTCTACGAAGGCCGAAAGGAGATGAATGTCGAGTATAAGGGCGATCAAAGCCCAGTAACAGACGCGGACTATGCCGCCAATGCGATTCTTGAGCCTGTTCTTTTGGCAGCCGGATTCCCGGTCTTGAGCGAGGAAGGGCGTAATATTCCCTTTGAGGAGCGCAAAACTTGGAATTCCTATTGGGTAGTAGATCCCTTAGACGGAACCAAGGAATTCATTAAGCGCAATGGTGAATTCACCATAAACGTGGCCTTGATGTCGGGCGGAACTCCTGTCTTTGGCATTGTCTACGCCCCCGTGCTCGGATGGCTTTATTGCGGAGGTCCTGGTTACGGCAGCCGCAAGTCCATGACGCGTTTGCCATGGAGCGAGTTTTGGCAGCAGGGTCAGAGCCTTCCGGGCCGGCTACCCATACGTACCACGGTGGTAGCCAGTCGTTCGCATGGCAATCCTGAGACCGAAGAGTTAATTGCCCGTTGGGAGGTGCTGCACGGTCCCATTGATCGGGTAAGCATGGGATCTTCGCTAAAAATTGCCCTGGTTGCCGAGGGAAGTGCTCATGCCTACCCGAGGGCAGCACCAACCATGGAGTGGGATACTGCGGCAGGTCATGCCGTACTAAAGGGTGCAGGCATGGAGCTCTACCAGTTGGTCATGGGTCCCAAGGGTTTGGAGGCAGGCGCTCCGTTGCAGTATAACAAGGAAGACCTACTTAACCCGCCCTTTATGGCCTGTGGCGCTCCCTATCTTTGCGGCAATGCATGATCTTGGGCTGTTGCTGAAATTTCGCTTGGCCTTTTCGGTCGTCCTCTCCTCGGTAGCGGGCTATCTTTTGGGCACTCCCCAAGTTCAGGTTCTGGAACTCCTGATTCTAGTTTTAGGCGGCTTTGCCGTGGTCGGGTCAAGTAATGCCTTTAACCAACTATGGGAAATCCAGCAAGACTCCCTTATGCTGCGTACCCAAAACCGGCCTTTGCCATCCGGGCGGATGACGCGCAGAACCGCGCTGCTTTGGGCTCTTGCCTTTGGAATTATTGGAATCGCAGCACTCGCGTTGCTCAATCTTAAAACCGCCGGATTTGGGGCGCTTAGCCTGCTGCTTTATGTGCTGATTTATACCCCCTTAAAAGCCAAGTCGCCATGGGCTGTTTTGGTTGGGGCCATACCAGGAGCCATTCCCTTCATGCTGGGATGGGTGGCGGCAACAGGCACCTTCGGGCCCGAGTCAGGTTTGCTTTTTGCCTACCAATTTGTCTGGCAGTTTCCGCACTTTTGGGCTATTGCTTGGATGGCCTACGACGATTATGCTCGCGCGGGGTACTACTTGCTTCCCAACCGTAAAAAGGATGCACAGGCCACTCGGCTAATTATCTTTTATACCGTCTGGATGATTTTGATTTCTCTACTTCCCGCTTGGGGACTGGCCGGGCAGATTCAGCTTAGTTCATGGGCTGCCGCGGTGACGCTCCTTCTGGGCTTTGATGTACTCTACCACGCCCTTCGGCATTGGAGCCGGCGCGAGGATGCCTCCGCACGGGCATTAATGTTCAGCACGATACGCTACCTGCCGCTTGTTCAAACTATTTGGGTCATCGATCGTTTTACATCATAGATTATGGAATTAACTCCCCAGCAAAAAGCGGCTCGTCCGCTACTTTATATCGGACTCGCGAGCATCGCCATGTCTTTTGCCGGCCTGACCTCAGGCTATGTCGTAGCGCGGTCCGCACTCTCTGCCAAAGCGCAGTGGCAGACCATAGAATTGCCTGTTTGGTTCTACCTCAGTGCGGCTTTGATTGCCCTTTCGAGTGTCGCCCTGATGCGGGCACAAAATCAAGTGAAGTCGGGAGGTGATGCACGTCTGCCAATGGTTCTTACCCTGATCATGGCTGTCTTGTTTGCGTTCTTTCAGGTCTTTGGATGGAACGCCCTTACCGACCAAAACATATTTTTTACCGGCCCCGGCAGTCGGCCAGAGGCGAGTTGGCTCTACGTCATTACATGGTTCCACTGGATACACATTCTCGTGGGTCTTATTGTGCTCGGCCGTATGCTTTGGCGCATCACCCGTGGCTACTATGTCGGAGCAAAAATGCTGCGTTTCACCTTGGGGGCTCAATTTTGGCATTTTCTAGGGTTTCTTTGGTTTTATTTGCTCGGGTTTTTGATCATCCTGCGCTAATTTTGCGCGAGCAATAAATACTACAAAACAAATGGCACAACCCGCTGCGACAGAATCTTGGTCTGGAGGCAATGAGCCCATGAAGGCCGAGTACGGCAAATTAATGATGTGGTTCTTCTTGGTTTCTGATGCCTTGACGTTTACCGGATTTTTGACGGCATACGGATTCATGCGTTTTGGCCATGAAGCAACCTGGCCTATTGCCGAAGACGTTTTCACCCACTTCCCAGGCATCGAGGGCGACCAGCCCTTGCTCTACGTGGCCTTTATGACCTTCGTGCTTATCATGTCCTCGGTCACCATGGTGATTGCCGTGAATGCAGGGCATCAACTCAAAAAGACCGCGGTGGCATGGTGGATGATCGCTACCATTGTGGGTGGTTTAATTTTTGTTGGCTCGCAGGCATGGGAATGGTACCATTTTATTATCGGAGACAAGGGCGGGATTGAACTTGCCGACGGCCGCGTGCTCAAGGTGGCAGAAGCCCAAACGGGAGAAGTGCTTTCATTGAGCCAACTCGTTGATGGCGAGGCCGGACACGCATCCAACCACCTAGAGAAGTTCGGTTCAGGCGAGGTCAAAACGGCTTTTGAGGCCAACGAAGGTTTGGTGCTTCAGTCTCCGGGCAAGGGTCATGCCCAGTTAACCCGCGCGGAGTCCTTGCGCTTAATTCAAAATGCTCAGGTGGTGCAGGGCGCGAACATGAAGCACAACGAATACGGCCAGGGACAGTTTGCGAACTTCTTCTTCTTCATTACGGGCTTTCACGGATTCCACGTCTTCTCGGGGGTAATTTTCAACATCATTATTTTTTACAATGTCCTTTTGGGAACCTATGAGCGCCGCAAAAGCTACCAAATGGTAGAAAAAGTGGGCTTGTACTGGCACTTTGTGGATTTAGTATGGGTTTTTGTATTCACCTTTTTCTACCTCGTCTAGTTATGTCAGACTCAAGCTCTCCTGCAGGAACCCGTTGGATTTGGAATATTTTTTGGCTGCTCTTGGTCGTGACCGGCGTAGAGGTAGCCTTGGGCATCATCAAACCCACCTTTCTTTTATTTCCCCTAGCGGGCACAAGCATCCTGAACTTGATTTTTATTGGACTGACCTTAGTGAAGGCCGCCTATATCGTGCAGTACTTTATGCACCTCAAGTACGAAACCCAGTCCCTACGGATGGCAATTTATCTGCCTGCTCTGGTTTTGATTCCCTACCTCACCTTCATCCTTCTCTACGAAGGGGTTGAGGTTTACGGTTACTAAAGCATGGCAAGTACCGTCGCCAAAAAGTTCGTCTTGGCGGCTTTATTGCTTTTGCCGGTTTCGATGTACCTCGGATCCTTGGTCATTAGCGGGGCGGTAACCTTTCGAACTCTTGAAAACCTCGGGCCTGGCCCCACTGCGGTGGGCAGCGACCTAAGGGATTTTTCTTTACTACAGTCTAATGGATCAGTATGGACAGCCGACAGCATGCAGGGTAAAATCGCAGTGGTAAGCTTCTTTTTCTCGAGCTGTCCCACGGTTTGCCCCGGGATGAACTTTCACCTCAAGCAGGCTCACGACCGCATGTTTGCCTTTAAAGACATTGTTTTTGTGAGCTTCAGTATTGACCCAGAAACCGATAGTCCCGAGGTGCTCGAGGCCTACAAGGAGCGGTTTGGCTTGGATCAAAGTCCGAAGTGGAAATTCATTACCGGCGACCGGGAGGCGATTTACCAGCTTGCCAAGGCCTATTACCTGACGGCTATGGCCGATTCCAATGCCGACGGGGGCTTCACGCATTCGCAGTCGGCAGTCATTGTGGATTGGAATGGCAACCTGCGCAGCCGGTTTGACGATCAAAACCAAATTTTGGGTGCCTACGATGTTTCGCAGCCGGTGCAGGTCGATGAACTCGTAGAAGACTTGCGTGTTCTTGTAAAGGAATACCGCCAAGAAAAAATGGGATTATGAGCCAGGCAAAGCATCCGAGAGACCGCATTTTTGTGCCCCTAATCGTGGCACTATCCGTAATAGTGCCCGTAGCAGTGGCTTCACTCTTTCTGCTGCCCGAGGAAATGAAAATCCAGTGGGGCAATGCCAATGTGAGAAGCCTGCCCTTTTTTCACGCGGTGCTTAACGGAACCACTGCAGTATTGCTGCTCGTTTCGTTTGGGATGATTAAGACCAAGAATGTTGCGGCCCACCGACTGGCTAACCTCACTGCATTTGCCCTGTCTGCCGTCTTTTTGATTAGCTATGTAGTCAGTCACCTCTCTAACCCCGACGCCACCTTTGGAGGCCAAGGATGGATTCGACCGCTGTACTTCTTTATTTTAATTTCCCATATTACGCTCAGTGTTCCGGTTTTACCCATGGCGATGTTCAGCATCTACCGTGCGCTCAACAACCAAATTTCGTCCCATAAAAAGTGGGTAAAGTGGACTTTTCCGGTTTGGATGTATGTTGCCGTGACCGGAGTTTTAGTATACCTATTTATGGCCCCATACTACCCCCAATGAGCAGAAGAACAGCCTATTTCATAGCCGCTTTGGTTTGGAGTACCTGGGCATCGGCCCAATGCGCCATGTGCAAGGCCACGGCAGAGTCGGGTCAGGCGGCAGGATCCTCAGAAGCGACGGGCCTGAATGCGGGCATTCTCTACCTCATGGCTATTCCCTACGTACTTATGGCTGCGGTCGCCATTGCCTGGTATTGGAGCCATAAAAGTAAATCG
>NSIH01000001.1 GCA_002737315.1 Flavobacteriales bacterium | reverse complement strand
AGCTTCTCGCGCTGGGCGACCGAAACCATCATGCTCGACAAGGCAAGCTCGTAGGGCTGGTACTGAAACAGCGGATAATCCTGAATCTGAACCTCATGAAAATATAAGTTCTCCTGAAATGCGTCCATGCGAGCCGGCATGGCGTAGCTTATTATGTGAACGCTGTGGCCCTGGCGGGCAAGGTGGGCGCCGAGTTCGGTGGCAAGCACTCCCGAGCCCCCAAAAGTGGGATGGCATACGATTCCGATGCGCATCAGTCCTCAAAGTTTTTTTTAATGACGCCTTCTTGGTCGTAGTAGGTGGAGCTCACCTGCTTGCCAAATTGATACTCCAATTCTGCCGCGACAGACCCGAGTTCGTAGTAAAAAATGGACTGCCCGTGCTTTTGGTTGTTGCGCCACTCCTCTCTAGACTGAATTTGACCGTCTTGGTAGTAGCGGCGTTCCTGACCGTGCATTCTGTCGGCCTGCCAGGTCTTCACCCAAAGACAGCGACCCGCTTGGTCAAATAGTTTTTGCTCTCCTGCTTTTTCTCCGTCGTAGTAGTGGGTAATAAAGTTGATCTGGCCCGAGGCATGGTACTCAAAGGTTGGTCCGTGCAGCAGTCCCTGGCGGAACGTTGCAATAGTGCGCGGCTTGCCGTTGCCGAAGTAGTAAATAGAAACGCTGTCGGGCTTAACGGCCTCGTAGGCCTCCTGCGCCTGGGCAAAGGCCTCAGGGCTGGCCAATGCAAGCAGGCTAAAGCAAAGCGCTTTGAACCACTTGCTGAAGGCTGGTGCGAATGCCCATCTGGGCAAGTTTGTTGATGCTGGCATCGGGGAAAACACGGTTGGAAAGGAAGACAAGGACAATACCGGACTCGGGGTCAGCCCAGGCAAAGGTACCGGTGAATCCGGTGTGCCCGAAGCTTGAGGGACTCACGCATAGGCAGGCAGGGCCACTGCCCGACAACTGCCTCTTGTCAAAGCCGAGTCCGCGTCGGTTGCCTTGGTCGCAGGCATGGCAAGCGGTGAACCGATTTATGGCCTCCTGGCTCGCGAAACGCATGCCCTGAGCCTTGCCGCCATCCAAAAACAGCTGCATCATTTGAGCCACTCCCTGTGCCGTACTAAAAATTCCCGCATGACCCGCTACGCCTCCGAGCAATGCTGCTCCCTGGTCGTGCACGCTACCCCGAAGCTGCTGCTTGCGAAAGGTTGCATCGTTCTCGGTCGGAGCGATCCGATCAGAAGGCAAGGGATTGTAGCAGAGTTCGGCACCAAGAGGCTCGTACCAATCGTCCTCAAGCTGGCGCTCTAGGCTTCGGCCGTCTCGGCGCTCTAAGAAACGCTGAAACAGGTAGTAACCGAGGTCGGAGTACTCATAGGTTTTAGGACCCAGAGGCGCCCGAGCAATGCGCGCAATGATGCTGTCATGCATCCACTCTGCCGCCCAGATTCCGGGGGCAACGGGCAGGCGATGGACGCTGTCGCGGCTGGAACTCAGGTAGTGAGGATTGAGGCTCGCGCCCGGCCCAATCATGCTCTTGTAGAACGGAATCCACGCGGGCAGCCCAGACTGGTGGGCCAAAACGTCCTCTACCCTAGCACGCCCGATGGCTTTGCCCTTGAGCTCGGGCAGCAGTTGGTCCATAGTCTGGCTTAAGAACGATTCGCCTTCTTGGTCGTAGACCTCGAGCAATAGGGGAACGCTCGCCATAATCTTGGTCACTGAAGCAATGTCGTAGATTGTTTCGGTCGAAACGGGGGTCTTGCCGTCGATGGTTCCGTAGCCCTTGTGCAGGACCAACTCACCGTGGCGGGCAATGAGTACCTGGCATCCCGGGTATGCCTTGGCATCAAGGCCACGCTGCACCACCCCAGCAACTCGGTTTTCTAGGTCGGATTCAAAACCAGCCTGCTTGAGGTCGACGGCCGCTTGAAGCTGCTTGGGGGCAGGAATTCCCTGCACCGGTAGGGTGCCGGGCGCTAACGCTTCTCCGAGGGCCACGCGCAGGGCAAGTTCACGCGTTTCGACGGTGTTCTCGTACCCCACCCACAGGCCAGCGAGCTGCTCCACTGCCTGACCCCGAAGCCCGTAGGGATTGCCCAGGTGCACCACGGCGACCTGACGGCCCTTGGCCTGGTGGCGTTTGAGGGCTTCGTTCATTTCTTCGGTCCAGGCGCCCTTCTTCCAGGCGGTGCTGGTCGAGGGTCCAAAAATTAAAACAACCCTGCGGTCGCCCTCTTGAGCCGTTTTCAGCCCTAGAGGCGGAGTTCCCTCACCGTAGAATTCCACAGCCGTAGCGCCCTTGAATCCCTTGACTTCCGTAATTGCTGAGGCATAGATTTCGCGGCGCAGCGCATCCCATTCCGCGCGCTGGGCGGCGTAGTCAGCCTTTGCAAGAACTTCGGCACAATTCCATCGGACTTTCGCCTGCACCATGCGCAGATAGCGGCGGTAGACCTCGACCGAGTCAATGCGTCCGGACCTCAGGGCAGCCTTGAGCGCGGTGATGGCGTTTTGCGGACTTCCCACAAAAAGAAGCACGTCGTTGCCTGCCTCAAAGGCGCGAACCTCGAGCTCGCCCGGGGGCAGATCCTGGGCCACGCCCTTCATGTTCAAGGCATCAGTGAAGCAGAGTCCATCAAAGCCCAAGCTGTCTCGAAGCCAGTGACTTACTACCTTCTTGCTAAGAGATGCCGGCGTTCCGCTAGGGTCGAGAGAGGGAACGTTGACGTGGGCTACCATTACCGACCCTACACCTTGGTCAAAGGTGGCCTTAAAGGGCGCGAGGTCGAGGCGCTTGAGCTCACTGCGGCTGCGGCTTACAGTCGGCAGAGTTTGGTGGCTGTCTTGCTCGGTATCGCCATGACCCGGGAAGTGCTTCACGCAAGCCATTACACCTGCCTGCTCCATGCCGCGAATTTGAGCATTGGCCAAGAGGGAAACCCTTCGCGGATCGCTCCCGAGGGCTCGCTGCCCGATAATGGGGTTGCGCGGATTGGTATTGACGTCCACTACGGGTGAAAAATTAACGTGGATGCCGAGCATGCGCGATTCCGTTGCGAGTGCGCGGCCGTAGCGGCGGGCCAAGGCGGTGTCGGACGTTGCTCCCAAGGTCAGCGGCCAGGGAAGGCGCGGCAGACTGTCAAGGCGCATGGCCGCACCCCATTCTGCGTCTTGGGCCATCATAAGGGGCAGGGGCCCTGCGGCGGACTGCAGGTGAACAATTGCGGCGCGCTGGCGCTCTGGCCCACCCTGCATCCAAATGATTCCTCCTATTTGGCCGCTTCGGACTAGGGATTCCAGCCGATCGATTTCTACGCTTCCTTTGTTGCTGTAGCCCGCTACCATGATGAGCTGACCGAGCTGGCGGTCGATGTTTTGCGCCTCTAGCCTGTTGTGCATCAGCACAGTAAACGAAAGTATAATTCCCAGAGTCCTTTTGGCATTCATGCTCCCAAAGTAGGCCAAAAAACGCGGTATCTTTGGATGGTATGGCGTTTTTTTCTCTGTTTAAAAACCAGAACAAACCCCGCGGGTTTCAGCTGCAGCATCGGTACTACGACGAGCGCAAAGAACGCCTTGCGCAGCTCGGTCAAGAGGCCCCTCAAAATATCGAGGCACGCAAGCAACGGCTGCACGACGCGTGGACCACAAACCGTCGTTTGAAGTCCTCGGGAAAGAACCAATTTTTACGCTCCGCTGCTATCCTTTTGGCATTGCTGGTTCTGGCATCGCTGCTTTTGCGATGAGCAGAGCCCCTATTCGAAGCCTTCCGGAATCGGTAGCCAATTTAGTGGCAGCCGGTGAGGTCGTTCAAAGGCCCTCGTCGGTAGTTAAGGAGCTTATGGAGAATTCCATTGATGCCGGAGCCAGCGAGGTCGAAGTGACCCTTACCAATTCTGGACGCAGCCGAATCCAGGTGCGCGATAACGGTCAGGGCATTGACCCCGAAGACCTGCCCCTGGCACTGGTCCGCCATGCGACCTCAAAGCTGCGCGACGCCAACGACCTGTTTGCACTGACTACCATGGGATTTCGAGGAGAAGCCCTCGCCTCGATGGCTGCCGTTGGCCAGGTGAGCCTGCGCTCGAGAACATCCGACCACGAGGTTGGAATTGAGCTTCGCTGCTCGGGAGGCAATCACGAAGGCAGCAGTCCAAGCCCGGGCCCTGTGGGTACCACCGTGGCTGTCGAACATTTATTCTTCAATGTTCCGGCCCGCAGGCAGTTTCTCAAGTCGGACGCCATAGAATTCAAGCATGCCCTTGAGGTTTTTGACGCCCTTGCCCTAGCGCACCCGAACGTTCGCATGATCCTAAAGCACAACGGCTCCGACGAGCGCGTGCTGGATCCTGGCAACCTCCGGCAGCGAACCACAGCCGTCTTAGGACGACGAAGCAGCGAAAAACTGGTCCCTGTAGACGAGGCCACGGACTTGGTTCACGTGCACGGCTTTGTGCTTCGTCCCGAGGCAGCGCGCAAAACCCGAGGAGACCAGTACCTCTTTGTCAACCGCCGCAGTGTGCGCAGCGCCTACATCCACCGTGCTGTCCTCGAGGCTTTTGAGGGCCTAATTCCCGGCGACCTACACCCAGCCTACGTGCTGTTTTTGGAACTGAACCCCGAACGCATCGACGTCAATGTGCACCCCGCCAAGACCGAAATCAAGTTTGACGACGAGCGGGGCGTGTATGCCATGGTTCGCAGCGCGGTGCGACGGGCCCTAGGAATCCACCAAATAGCGCCTACACTCGACTTTGAAGTTCCAGTGGGCGAGCACATTGACTGGAGCAGCCGCAGCAAGCCGGAGGCACCCGGCGTACTAGTCAACCCAGACTTCAATCCTTTTTTGGCAGATTTTTCGCGCACCCGGCCTCGAGACGGCGAAGTAGCCCTGAACCTTGATTTTTTTGCCCCTCCTGCGCGAACTGATTTCGGCCTGCAGCAGGACCTAGAACTGCCCAGTCAAGGATGGAACGACGAAGCAATCGACTCCTCGGCCGAGCGACCCCGAGCTTTGGGAAAGGCACTCAGTGTGTCCGGAAGGTTTGCCTTGGTTCCTATGGCCGACAAGTTGGTGATCGTTCACTTGGATCGGGCGCAGCGGCGCATCGACCTGGAGCGCTGGATTGCCGGATCCACACGCCACAGTCAAAACTGGCTCTTTCCCCTTGAATGGACTCCGAAACCTGGATTTATGGATGCCTGGGAATCCAAGCTCCTCACCTGGGGTTTTGCCTGGGAGCCCGGCGAGGCAGGTCTGACCTGGACGGCCGGCCCCGGATTTTGCTCACCAGAGTCCGCAATGGACTGGCTCGAAGGCCTCACTGCCGTCGAAGCCGATGACGAACTGGAGCTCCGCGCCGCCATTAGCCATTGGCTCAACACCCACCCAGCAAGGCCTGCGGACGTTCCCAACCTCGTTGACCGACTTTTTGCCTGCAGCGACCCTTGGACCGACGATCTTGGGCGCGCCACGGCTCGACTTTTGAACGCAGACGAACTTGCACGATTATTTTAATTATGAACTACCGCCCCTCTAGCTTCAGCTTTCTCCCTCCGGTTGTTAAGAACCTTCTTATCATCAACGGACTTTCCTTTTTTGCGAGCATTGTCTTTGGCCGCATGGGCTTTGACGTTTTGAGGCAATTCGGACTCTACCTGCCGGTTAGCGAATTTTTTGAACCCTACCAACTCGTAACCCACCTCTTTTTGCACGACACCAGCAACCTGGGGCATATTTTGGGAAACATGTTTGCCCTCTGGATGTTTGGAACTCCGCTCGAAAACCGCTGGGGAGGGAAGCGGTTCTTTATCTACTACTTTGTGACCGGATTTGGCGCTGCTGCCCTGCACCTTGGAGTGAGCTATTGGGATTACCTGCAGGCCTCCAACCTGCACTTGCTCGAGGGCAGTATAGATGCCCTCTACCGCATGCAATCCCTAGCCATGACTCCCACAGTTGGAGCCTCTGGCGCGGTGTTTGGCCTGCTTCTGGGCTATGGCATGATGTTCCCCAACCAGCAGATTTACCTCTACTTTTTGCTACCCATCAAGGCCAAGTGGTTCGTGATTATCTATGGACTTTTTGAACTCTTCAACGGAGTCGCTAATTCAGGGTCAAGCATTGCCCACTTTGCTCACGTCGGCGGAATGATCTTTGGATTTCTCCTGATCCGCCGTTGGCAGGCTAACCGAACGGAGTTTTAGCGCTAAGTCCTGCCCATGAGTCCCAGAGAGCAAGTACGCATTTGGATTGAGCAAAGTCCGATTAACCGGCTCATTATGGGCTTGGTTCTCGTTTTTTTGGTACAAACCGCCTTTGATTTGGTGGGCTGGGCCACTGGCTGGCCTGCAGAACGCGGCATGCTCAACTTCTTTGGCCTGCACACGGGCGGACTTTTGCCGCTCTACCAACCCTGGACCCTGCTGACCTATGGAGCGCTCCACTACGGTCTTTTGCATTTGGTATTTAATGCTTTGACGCTCTACTTCACTGCATCATTGCTTGAAACGCTTTGGCCCTCGCGCCGAATTCTGCGCCTTTTTGCCATTGGGATTTTGGCAGGAGCCCTAGGTGCATGGCTTGCAGGGATTTGGCGGCCGGCTGTGGTAGTCGGCGCTTCGGCGGGGGTTTATGCCGTCTTTACCGCCGCCGCGGTACGCATGCCCGACTTTAGGGTCCGCCTCTTTTTTGTGCTTGAACTCAAACTTTGGATTGTGCTGGCCGTATTGCTGGGCATGGATGTGGTTGGATTGTTTTCGACCGACACTACCGCACGAGCCGCACACCTTGCCGGAGCAGCTACGGGCTGGCTTTTTGCCCTGAACCCCCATTGGCTGGACTGGTCCATGGGCCCGGGTGCCTTAAGGCGTGGCAGAAAAGCCTCTAAACTCAAGGTAGTTCGCCCCAACGAACCCAGCCTGGACCAGCTGCTGGACAAAATTTCGGCAAAAGGAATAGATTCCCTAACCGCTAACGAACGCAAAATCCTTGACCGCAGCAGCCAAAAGAAGTAAGTGGGGCCTGCGTTGGTGGTGGATCCCGCAGCTGCTCGCGCTCCCAGTAACGGGACTCGCTTGGCTGGGGATGGCTACGGACTTGGCCCTGCTTGCCCCGCTGAGCCTGCTTCTACCCTACTTGATTGCCTACCATGTGGTTTGGAGCTTAATTGCCTCCGCGCATCTGCATCCCTCAGCACTACTGGGAGCACTGCTCCTTGCACTGGCCTGGGAACCCATGGGGCTGTGGATGCAGGTTCGCAGACCGCCCTCGGCCCTGCCGTCTGATAAGCTGGTCCGTATGGCAACCTGGAACGTGCACCACTGGCGCAACCGAAGCTGGACTGAAGATTCCGCAACGGTGCAAAGTATGGCGCAGCAGGCCCTCGCGCTTAACGCGGATTTAATTGCCCTTCAGGATGTGCGAAGCGGAACCGAGGCCGACCGCATTCTGCAGGCCAAGCTGGTGCATCACGTGGCTGCCTTTGATTTGGCCATCTACAGTCGGTACCCCATAGTGCAGTGGGATCGGGTGGAGTTTCCGGGCGAGTATGAGGAATACGGCTTTATTTGGGCCGACCTAGCCCTGCCCAATGGCGACACGCTTCGCGTAGTAAACGTACACTTAGTCAGCACCGACGTAGACCTGCGCGAAACCCAAAACGAGCAGGCTAAGGCCGGGTGGTGGTGGAGCGCAAAACTGCTCCTTAGGCGCATGATTCGCCGGGCAAAACCGCGCTCGATTCAGGTAGATGCGCTGGCGGCGTGGTGGGCAGAGTGTCCGACTGCCACGGTGGTAATGGGTGATTTCAACGACGGTCCGACCTCGTCAAGCCACCGAAGACTTAGTGCCTTCGGCAGCGACAGTTTTGTCCAAGCGGGCGCGGGCTGGGGCAGCACCTACCGCGGCCTGCAACTGGTTCCGCTTCGCATCGATTGGATTTGGACCAGTGGCCCTTGGAGGGCTGTCGAGCACCGCGTGGTCAAGCAGCGCAGCAGCGACCATAATCCGGTCCTGGTGGCGATTGCTAGAAACTAATTACTAGTTGCTTGCTTTGCGCACCCGGCGCAAGTCCAACTCATTCATTGGGTGCGGTGGCGGTCCGACCCACGACTTGGGCCAGGCCCTGAGGCTGACATCGTAAAAAAGCGGAATCAAGAGAGCCTCGGAGTGGATTCGAGCGTCGAGTTCTGCGGCTTTGGCCATTCGGGCATCGGGATCCTGTTCCGTTTTAAATGCTTGGTAGCCTTCAAGGCCCGGGTAGCCGGTGACGTTGGGGCCACCCGCTTCGCCGTAGAGCATGAGGTAGTTGCCTGCGTCGGGGTAGTCCGCGATCCAGCTTGCGCGGTAGAGTCCGAGTCGGCCATTGGCCTTGTCTTCTCTAAACGTTGCCGCTGGAAGCACCTGTACTTCGACGGGCAGCCCGAGTTGGCTCCAAGCGCTTTGCAGGAATTCGGCTACGTCGCGGTAGGAAGCCGTCGTGCTTATAATCAGCGGTTTAAGCCCTGGTTTGGCTGCGCCACTGGTGCTGAGAAGGCCGGCCTGGGTGAGCAAAATCCTTGCGGAATCAGGCCGGTAGCTCCAGGGGTTGGTCCAGTCGGAGGCGGGTCGGTAGCCGGGCATTCCGGCGGGCAAGATTCCGCCGTGCGCGGGAATTCCGAGGCCATTTTTGAGGTATCGAATGATGCCCTCGCGGTCGACCGCCCAGTTCAGGGCACGACGAACCCGCAGGTCGGCGAGGTAGTCGGGATTGCTGGGGCCGTAGCGAAGGACCAAATATTCCGTGTTGAGAAAGGGCGCGGTACGCTGGGTAAACATGCTGCGCCATTGGGTTTTAAGCTGGCCGTCGGGCTCAAGCCACTGGTCCTTGTAGCTGGGGTCGATGCCCGTTAAAAAGTCGAGTTCGCCCTGCAAGAAGGCCATAAATGCAGACTGGCGGTCGGGTACAAAGCTGATGCTGACCGCCTCGAGGTAGGGCAATCGCTGGCCCTCGGCATCGCGCTCGGGGTACTTGGGCTGGCGGCGAAGCACCAGTTTTTGCCCGCGCTGCCATGCCTTGAGGTAGAATGGACCGGAGCCCACAGGATGCTCCGAAAGGCCGGCTCCGTAGAAGGTTATGGCGGATTGGGGTATTATGGAGGTGTAGGGTACGCTGAGTTTGCTCCAAAGGGCGGGGTCGGGCGCGGAGAGGCTTATTGCGATGGAGTCCGGGCTGGCGGCCCAAAGGGAATCAATTCCTTCGAGAAGCCAGGCTCCGGGCGATGCCGTGGCGGGTTGCTTGAGGCGCTGAAGGCTGGCAGCCACATCGTAGGCGTCGATTGCGTGGACAAGGCCTTTGAAGCAGGGGTCTTGATGGGCGGCGAAGTCGGTGCGGATGCGGATTCCGGCACGGATTCCGCCTGAAGAAAAGGACCAGGATTCCGCAAGGAGTCCGCGCAATTGACCCAAAGAGTCCGTTTCAAATAGCGTGGTGTAGAGCTGCCTAATGACCCAGTTATGGGCCTGATCGCGCGCAAAAGCAGGGTCAAGCGACGATACTCCGCTGGCCTCGTTGTAGCGAAACAGCAGTCCTTGGTTGGACTCCTCGCTGGGAGGGCTGCATTGCGCCAAGGCCAGTAAGGCAAACATGGCAGCAATACCTTGGAGGCAAAGGGTCTTTGCGATGTCTAAAGTCCTTGTAAAATAGGGCATTTCATGCCAAAGATAGCCGCGAATATTCCCTATTTTAGCGGGATGCTTGCCACAGAACCCCGCGCTTCGTTTCACACCCTGGGTTGCAAGCTGAATTTTGCCGAAACCAGCACTTTGGCTCGCGACCTTTGGGCCGCAGGCTACCAGCGAGCAGACTTTGGCACCGAGGCTGATGTGGCTATTATAAATACCTGCTCGGTCACCCAAGAGGCCGACAAAGAAACCCGAGGACTGGTGCGCAAAGCGCTCAAGGCTAACCCGAACTGCTTTATTGTGATCACGGGATGCTACGCCCAGCTTCGCCCGAGCGAGGTGGCCGCCATGAAGGGCGTTGACCTTGTGCTCGGTGCCAAAGAAAAACCCTATCTGCGTCAGTTTTTGAGCGACTTGAGCAAGCGACCCGAGGCCGAGGTGCACGCCTGCGAAATCAACGACGTTGACCAGTATCATGCAGCCTACAGCCATGGCGACCGCAGCCGTGCCTTTTTAAAGGTTCAGGACGGCTGCGACTACGTCTGCACCTACTGTACCATACCGATGGCCCGCGGCATAAGCCGTTCCGCCCCACTCGACCAAGTGGTGACGCAGGCCCGCGAACTGGCCGCCAAAGGCGTGCTCGAGGTGGTGCTTACCGGCGTCAATGTGGGCGACTACGGCAAGGGCGAGCAGGGCAGCAAGCGGCACGACCACACCTTTTTAGAGTTGGTTCAGGCGCTCGACCAAGTGGACGGGCTGGATCGCCTTCGGATTTCGAGCATCGAACCCAACCTGCTGCGCGACGAAATCATTGACTTCACGGCGCAGAGCGCGCGTTGGGTTCCGCACTTCCATATTCCGCTGCAGAGCGGCAACAACGAGGTGCTGGGCTTAATGAAGCGCCGCTACCGCCGCGAGCTATACGCTGAGCGCGTGGCCCGCATCATCGACCGCATGCCCGACGCGGCCATTGGGGTTGACGTGATTGTGGGCTTCCCCGGCGAAACCGAAGAGCACTTTCTCGACACCTACCGGTTTTTGGAGGAGCTTCCCATCGCCTACCTGCACGTGTTTACTTACTCGGAACGGCCTGGAACCGAGGCCATCGAGCTCGAAGGTTCGGTTCCCATGGCGGAGCGCAAGGCCCGAAACCACCGACTGCGTCTGCTGAGCACCATCAAGCAGCGCGCTTTTTATGAGGCCCACTTGGGCAGCGTTCGCCCCGTCGTTTGGGAACATTCCGACCGAGAAGGGCGCATGCTGGGCTACACCGACAACTACATTAGGGTCGAGGCCGACTACGACGCCGATTTAGCTGGCAGCTCCGCATGGGTTGAGCTCCTTGAAACGACTCCGCGCGGAACCGTTGCCACAGGTATTTGTGCTATACCCCTAGAAAATAGGGCCGTATGAGCAGCCCATTGTTTACCCAAGCGGTTCGCGAAGTCGGTGATTGGATTCGCAGCGAGCGCCGAGAATTCAAGGCTAATGCCGTTGAAACCAAGGCCTTCAATTCATTGGTAAGCTACGTAGACCAGCAGGCCGAGCTCATGCTCATTGACCGGCTTACCGCTGCCCTGCCGGGGAGCGGCGTTCTGGGTGAAGAGGGCGGCGGCACCTGGATCGCCGGCGGAAGCAACTGGATCATTGACCCCCTTGACGGCACGACCAACTTCATCCATGACCTGCCTCCCTACGCCGTCTCCGTTGCGCTCATGCGCGGACGCGACCTGGTCTGGGCCGCTGTTTATGAACTTGGTCAGGGCCGAATGTTTAGCGCAGAGTTAGGGGGCGGATCCTTTTGCGACGGACGCAGATTAAGCATCCGAGAGGGCGCCCCACTGAGCAGCGGACTGGTGGCCACGGGCTTCCCCTACCATGACTTCTCGCAGATGGCCCAGTACCTAAAGGCCTTGCAGGCCTGCTTTAGGGCCGCTAGAGGCATTCGCCGCTTTGGTTCGGCAGCCACAGATCTTGCCTGGTTGGCCGACGGGCGCTTTCAAGGCTTTTTTGAGCAGGGACTCGCTCCCTGGGACGTAGCTGCTGGCATCCTTCTTGTTCGTGAGGCCGGGGGCACCGTCTCTGACTTTTTTGGCTCGGACTTAGACGACTACGACCTGGTGCGCAGCCGGAGCATTACCGCCGGAAACCCAAGTGCCTACCGCGACCTTGTATCCCTGACCACCGACTCATTTTTGCCATCATGACGATTCACCCAACTCCCATTACCGACCTAATTCTGCTCGAACCCCGTGTTTTTGGGGACGATCGTGGTTACTTTTTTGAATCCCTTCGCAGGGATTTGCTGCCGGCGGGCATGCCCGACTTTGTGCAGCACAACGAAAGCATGAGCAAGCGCGGCGTGCTGCGTGGCCTGCACTTTCAGGCACCGCCCCACGAGCAGGGCAAGCTGGTCTCGGTGGTTCGCGGAGCCGTCTACGACGTCGCCGTCGACATCCGCCTGGGGTCGCCGACCTACGGGCAGCACTTTGGGCTGGTGCTCGACACGGTGACCAAGCATCGCCTTTACATTCCGCCAGGATTTGCCCATGGCTTCTTAACTCTTGAAGACGATACTGTGTTTCAGTACCTCTGCAGCGACTACTACGCCCCCGAAACCGAAGGGTGCATTGACTTCTCTGATGCTGATTTAGGTATAGACTGGTCAGGAATCTGGAATTCTACCGAGGCCTTTGCCCTGAGCGGCAAGGACCAGGCAGGCCAGGCATTTGCATCCTTCAAAAGCCCCTTTGTTTATGCCCGCAGCTAAAAACAGGGCCGCGGCCCGCTACTTTAAAAATGCCTACGCCCAAACTGGCAGCTTGTTTCTGTCTACTGCCGCCTACATTATGGGCTTACCCTCAAGTGCTAGCCTAATTCTATGAAGCTTCGCATTTTGGGCGCACGCACCCACAACCTCAAAAATATTGACGTAGAGCTACCGCGCCGCAAACTAGTGGTGGTCACTGGCCTTAGCGGAAGCGGCAAGTCTTCGCTTGCCTTTGACACCATCTTCGCCGAAGGTCAGCGCCGCTACATGGAGACCTTCAGCAGCTATGCCCGTCAGTTTTTGGGCACGATGGAACGGCCCGACGTAGACCGAATCGAAGGCCTGAGCCCGGTAATTGCTATTGAACAAAAAACGACGAACCGAAACCCGCGGTCCACCGTGGGCACGGTAACCGAGGTATATGACTTTCTGCGGCTGCTCTATGCGCGTTCGGCAACGGCCTACTCCCTCGCTACGGGGGAGGTAATGGTCAGCTACTCCGACGATGCCATCCTCGAGCGCGTGGTGCAGGACTTCGACGGGGTACGAGTGGCCCTGCTCGCTCCGGTAGTCCGCGCCCGCAAAGGCCACTACCGCGAACTTTTTGAGGGTCTTGCCAAGCAGGGCTACCTCAAGGTCCGCGTCGACGGCCAGTGGCTTGATTTAGATCGCGGACTTAAGCTCGACCGCTACAAAACCCACGACATCGACGTGGTGGTAGACCGACTCAGCCCCGGCACCGAAGACGCGGAACGCCTGAACCGCAGCATTGCGACGGCCATGCGCCTCGGTCAGGGCAGCATTACCGTGGTAAATTGGGACAGCCAAGAGCAAAAGCACTTCAGCCGCAACCTGATGTGCCCGACCACTGGGATTTCATACCCCGAACCCGAACCCAACACCTTTAGCTTCAACTCGCCCAAGGGGGCCTGCCCGCATTGCGACGGGCTTGGGATAGTGCGAGAGCTTGCCATGAGTAAAGTAGTGGCCAATCCGCGACTAAGTTTGGACGACGGCGCCCTTGCCCCACTGGGTACCAAGAAGGCGACCTGGATCTTTCAACAGCTCGAGCACATCGGGTGGCGCTGTGGTTTTACCCTTCAAACGCCTTGGAAGGACATCAGCGAGGAAGGCCGCAACGCCATAATTTTTGGCTTTACGGGGGATTTCACCCATAACCAACAAGTGGCCGGAATCTCGCGCAAAATCAGCATCAAGTACGAGGGCCTTAAGCCCTTCATTGAGGCACAGGGCCGCGAGGGCAGCAAAAGTTTGCAGCGCTGGGCCGACGACTACCTCGAAGACGGAGTCTGCAGCCACTGTTCCGGTACTAGACTTAAGCCCGAATCCCTCATGTTCCGCATTGCAGACCGTTCGATCGCTGACCTTACCCTGCTGCCACTGTGTGATTTGTCAGCCTGGCTTGAATCGGTCGAGGCTAGCCTCCCCCCCAACCAAAGACGAATTGGTGGTGAGATTCTCAAGGAGCTCTCGGTGCGGGTCGGATTTCTCAACGACGTAGGCCTGAGCTACCTGTCGCTGAGCCGGTCCGCACGAAGCCTAAGTGGCGGAGAAGCCCAGCGCATTCGTCTTGCAACCCAAATCGGGTCGCAGCTGGTCAACGTGCTGTACATTTTAGACGAGCCTTCCATTGGCCTGCATCCGCGCGACAACGACCGACTCATCAAAAGCCTTGAGAAGCTAAGGGACCTGGGCAACAGTGTGGTAGTGGTGGAGCACGACGAAGAACTCATGCGGCATGCCGACCACATCATTGACATGGGTCCGCGGGCCGGAATTCACGGAGGCCGGGTGGTGGCCGAGGGCAACTTTGCCGAAGTACAGCAGTCCGACAGCCTCACGGGCAAATACCTGCGGGGAGAGCTCCAAGTCTCTGCACCTCGCGATCCCCGGCCAGGGAGCGGCAAGGTGCTCCGGCTCTTTGGCGCACGAGGGCGGAATCTTCGAACGGTGAATCTCGACCTGCCCCTGGGCAAGATGATCGTCGTAACCGGCGTTTCAGGCTCGGGCAAAAGCACCCTGATCAACAAGACCCTGCATCCGGCGGTGGCTGGTCCGCTCCAAGGATTGCTCGACAAGCCCGAACCCTTTGACCGCATTGAGGGGCTCGAGCACATCGACAAAATTATTGCCGTGGACCAAAGTCCAATTGGCCGCAATCCGCGGAGCAACCCGAGTACCTATACCGGCGTTTTCAACGAAATCCGCAAGCTATTCAGCGATCTTCCCGAGGCCAAGGTGCGGGGCTATGCGCCCGGACGCTTCTCATTCAACGTCAAAGGCGGACGCTGCGAAACCTGCCAAGGAGGAGGCATGCGGGTAATCGGAATGAACTTTTTGCCCGACGTGTACGTGCTCTGCGAAACCTGCCAGGGTCGACGATTCAACCGCGAAACGCTTGAGGTGCGCTTCAAGGGCCACAGCATTAGCGACGTGCTCAAGATGAGCATCGAAGAGTCCATGAACTTCTTTGACGCCCTGCCCCGCATAAGCCGTGTTCTTCAGACCATGAACAGCATCGGCCTCGGCTACATTACCCTGGGGCAGTCCGCGACCACCCTAAGCGGCGGGGAGGCCCAGCGAATTAAGTTGGCTACCGAACTGAGCAAACGCGGCACCGGCCAAACCCTTTACCTTCTCGACGAGCCCACCACCGGACTTCATTTTGATGACGTTCGGGTACTTATGGACGGACTTCACCGCCTCGTTGACCAAGGCAACACCGTCATTGTGATTGAGCACAACCTTGATGTCATTCACCAAGCGGACCATGTCATTGACCTGGGTCCAGACGGCGGCGCCGGGGGCGGGTCCATTATCGCGACGGGGAGTCCTACGGAAGTGGCGTCGGTTAAAAAAAGCATTACCGGCCAATACTTAAAGGCCTACCTTACTCGTTTAAAAAACTAATGCATCATGGCTACCCACGGATCCAGGCCCATTAAATCGGCCTTCAAGCACAAATCATGGACCGAGGTTCGCACCAACGATTCCTGGGCCATTTTTAAAATAATGGGCGAATTCGTGAACGCCTACGAACGCCTCTCGCGAATCGGGCCCTGCGTGAGCATTTTTGGCTCCGCCCGACTGGCTGAGGACCATCGATGGTACCAAATGGCCGAAGGCATTGCCGAGGGACTCGGAGCCAAAGGCTACGGAATCATCAGCGGAGGCGGTCCGGGAATCATGGAGGCCGCCAACCGAGGCGCCAAAGCCGCCGGGGCTCCCTCGGTGGGGCTGAACATTACGCTGCCCCACGAGCAGAAACCCAACGACTACATTGACCTCGACAAAAGCGTCGACTTCGACTACTTCTTTGTGCGCAAGGTGATGTTTGTAAAGTATTCCCAAGGCTTTGTGGTCATGCCCGGCGGATTCGGCACCCTGGACGAAGTCTTTGAGGCCATTACGCTCATTCAAACCAAAAAGATCGGTCGCTTCCCGGTCGTCTTAGTGGGCCGAGACTACTGGGGCGGACTGCTGGATTGGATTGAATCCACCCTAAAGCCCAACGGCCTCGTCGGCCCAGACGACACTCAGATTTTTAAGTTGGTCGATACCGCCGAAGAAGCCATTCTCGCAATCGACGACTTTTACAGCCGCTACATTCTCAAGCCAAACTTCTAGGGCCTCAGCAGCTTCTGGGTCCACTGACGCCCTTGGGCATCGGTGGTTACGAGCAGGTACAAGCCCGCTCCGCGCGGGTAGGCCAGCACTAGTTCTAGCAATTCGTGCGTTCCTCGATCTACCTCGCGGCCGTCGATGCTGCGAAGTATCCACTGAACTTTATCGCCGCTTGATCTCGTCAATCTCCACTCCCCATCGGTTTGGGCTAACTTCCAACCGCCCAGTAGTTCTTCACTTCCCCAATAGTAGTCCGCTACGAGGCTGTCTTTGGGGAAGAGGCCGCTACCGAGTGCAAAGGCCTTACCCACTGAAGAAGGATTCCCTGACGTGGAAGGCCAGACCAGCGAATCCTGGATGGATCCGACTTGAGCAATGGTGATTTTGCCTGTTGCGTTTACCCAAAGCGTGTCGCCAGACTGGGCCCAATAAACATAGGGTGCGAGCCCGAGGTTAAAAGCGGCAGTCGAATCGTAGGCAAGCATGCCGCCTAAACCGCCATAGCGAATCTTTAATTGGATTTCTGCCCTACTCACCGACGGGTAATCCGGCTCAAGAACCCAAAGGCCCGTTTCCATATCGGCCACAAGAATTCGTCCACTGGGCAGAAAGGGGTAGGCACCCCAAGCCCCATTGTAGCCCGCACCGCTGAAGGCCGGAGACGTGTCGTAGTAAGCAGTCAGCACGGGCAATTCCGGTACTTCTATGTCAAGGACATGGCAACCAAACGTATAATAGGCGGTCACTAAATTTTTACCTTGAACGTACGTATTGTGGGGAACTAGACCTGTACCGCTTTGAACGCGGTGCCGAAAGACTTCACTGACGTTAGCAACATCATCGACATGGAAGCCGGCAACGTATCCTCCGGCAACTTCGTCTGCGGTAAACAAGTAATCTCCGTCGTCGCTAAGCCAACAGTTATGGGCAAAACTGTTGGGGGTAGCAAACCGACCAAAGGTAACTGGCTGACTGGGTAGGGCCACCCCAATAACTTGAATGTCCTCCCAGAGTGCCGCACCCCAAAGGGTATCGTTCCGAACGTAGCCGTCATGAAGGTAGTAGGTGCCGTAGTTCCCTATGGCCACCGGGTTCCAAGGATCTGTGGCTAAATCAACGATCACAGCACCCCCGCCAGATACATTGGATCCGAAAGCGAAAAGTCGCCCCTCTTCATCGATCCACAGGTTGTGTGCGCGTCGCAGGGTGTCCACGACACCACCCGCTAAGGCCACGGGAAGCCGAACGAACTTGTGCGTCATGTTGGCCATATTTACAATAAGCAATCCGTTTGTTTGGGAGGTACCCGTAGGGACGTCGTGGATGGAATACACGTAGTTTCCCCATGTTTTGGCCTCACGCCAAATGGAGGGCACTCCAGGTACCCAATAGGTATTCGTGATTTGGCTCGGATTAGTTATGTTGGCGATCAATAAGCCATTTCGGTTGCCGACAAGTGCGTATTCTTTGTTCAGGATGGAATCATGATAGCCCCAGATTCCGCTACACATGGGCGACGCACCCAACGGACCCCATTGAGTGACCGGATAGTGCGCCATCTTGCGCATATTGAGGCTGTCGTTGCTGGGCTGGGCCAAAATAGTAGCGGCGGACAGCACAAAACCAAGCATCAAGAATGTACTTTTTATCATGCTTAAAAGTTAAGGGTAATTTGACCGTCTTCAGAAGCATCAACGTCTGTATTGGGCGCCGGATCTTCCTCGAAAGAAGCGGGGCCCTGCGAGGGAATCGACCATTCTACCGTAGTTCCCGTCTCCAGCTCAGGGCTTGGATTGCTGCTCAGATCGGGTTCTGTCGCGTCTGGTGCGACAGCGTCTATAGGTTCGGGAGCCAGGGTGGGTGAATCGACTTCGGCTGAGACGAGCCGCACGCTGAGCACGGGGGAGGCATGGAGCATATTACCCACCGCCTTCCAGCCTTTGACCGCGATAAAATTCTCCAGCACCAGGGTTTCGTCTTCACGTTCTCGCCCCTTAATCTTCCGAAACTGAATGTTCACGGTACTTCGGTCTGCCGCCGTAATAATATGCAGGAGCGACTTCGGATGCTCGGTAATGAAGCACTCCCAGCCGTCGCCCTTGGGTTCTAGCTCAAAACGCTTTACCATGAAGCGCTCCTTGACCCCGTCGAAGTACACGACCGAAACCGGACGATGTGCATCCCAACGCTCAAAGAAGAAGGGCATTTCGTTAAAATGAAGCAGAAGCTCTGGCGTAACAATGCGGTAGTTTCCCTTTGCGTCGACCTCAAGAAGCTTGTCTTCGCCCCGGAAGCGACCCAAAGAACGACCACGTCCCTGGTTGTTGAGCTTCATTACCGTCTCGTCAAACCAAATTTCACGGGCAGCAAGCGTACTAACCCCTTCGCTCTTTAGCTCCACCTTTTTAATGGTAGCCTTGCTGACGATATTGCCCCTAGCGGCCCGCCCGCGCACTGCGAGCGACGAAAAATCAAAGTCAAATCGAAGTTTTTTGAGCGAGGGGACCGCACGGAGGTGCACGGTTACCACCTCAGCCTCGCCATTGGGATTCACACTAAAGTAGAGGACCTCAGAACCCTTGGTTCCCTGCGTTAGGGGGTACTCCTTATCGCGGGTCACCCCACTAATCGGGAAGCGCTTGGCATAAGCCGCTCCGCGAGCGCCGTCGCGGTAAATGATGTTGTAGATGGTGCGCTCATCGCCCTTCTTGAACACCGACACGTGAACGATGTCGGTTCCGACAAACTTTTTATCGCCGACCTTGGTCACCAGCATGGTTCCGTCGCCACGAATCACGACCACGTCGTCGATGTCGGCGCAGTCGCCCACAAATTCATCCTTGCGCAATGCCGTGCCCACAAAACCTTCCACACGATTTACGTAGAGTTTGGCGTTGGCAATGGCAACTTGGGTGGCCACTACCTGCTCAAAGCCGCGCAGCTCGGTCTTGCGCTCGCGTCCTTGGCCGTACTTTTTCTTCAAGTTTTTAAAGAACTCTACTGCGTAATCGATGAGATTATCAAGATGATGCCTAATCTCTGCTATCTGACCTTCAAGGCTTAGAATGTAGTCGTCGGCCTTGGCGGCATCAAACTTCGATATGCGCTTGATGCGAATCTCCGTCAGGCGCACAATGTCATCGTCCACGACCGGCCTAAGCAGGTGGGCCGTATGGGGGGCCAGGCCAGCGCGAATGCTGCTCATCACGGCCTCCCAGGTCTCAGCCTCTTCGATGTCGCGGTAAATGCGGTGCTCAATGAAAATCTTCTCGAGGCTTGCAAAATGCCACTGCTCCTGGAGCTCATTAAGCTTGAGCTCCAACTCGGCCCTGAGTACCTCCACTGTACTGTCGGTCGAGCGGCGCAGCATGTCGCGAACCCCCATAAATACCGGCTTCTCGTCTACAATAACACAGGCCATGGTGCTAACCGAAGACTCGCAGGCCGTGAAGGCATAAAGGGCATCCACCATCTGGTCCGGCGAAACACCAGGGAGCAGTTGGATCACAATTTCTACATGCTCCGCCGTATTGTCCTCAATTTTCTTGATTTTAATCTTGCCCTTGTCGTTGGCCTTGATTACTGATTCTATGAGCGAAGTAGTCGTTGTTCCAAAGGGTATCTCCCTTATTATCAATGTTTTTTTATCTTCAACTTCAATCTTGGCACGAACCCTTACCCGCCCACCGCGCTCGCCGTCTAGGTAGGCGCTCACGTCGGCAATTCCGCCCGTAGGAAAGTCCGGATAAATTTGAAAGCTCCGACCGCGAAGGTGGGCCACCGACGCGTCGATAAGCTCCACAAAGTTGTGCGGTAGAATTTTGGTACTCAAGCCCACGGCGATTCCCTCCACTCCCTGGGCTAGCAGCAGCGGAAACTTCACGGGTAAGAACACCGGCTCCTTGCTTCGACCGTCGTAGCTGGCGAGGTATTGGGTTATTTTGGGCGCAAAGGCCACGTCTAGGGCAAACTTGCTCAGGCGCGCTTCAATGTAGCGGGAGGCAGCCGCACTGTCTCCGGTGTAGATGTTTCCCCAGTTTCCTTGAGTGTCGATCAGCAGGTTCTTCTGACCAAGCTGCACCAGCGCATCGCCGATTGAAGCGTCTCCGTGCGGATGGTACTTCATGGTTTGGCCAATGACGTTGGCCACCTTGTGAAAGCGACCGTCCTCCATTTCATAAAGAGCGTGCATCAGGCGCCGCTGAACGGGCTTCAGACCGTCTTCAAGAGCGGGAACCGCCCGCTCAAGAATAACGTAGCTCGCGTATTCCAAAAAATACTCGCGGTACATGCCCCTCACCCGAGACTCTACCGGCTTAATCACCTCTGCCTCGCGCGCAAAATCCTCTTGAGCATTCTCCAAAAATGACTCGTCCATTGGGTTACTATCCTGGTCAGACATTGCTCGGGTCGTCTTTATCGATTTTGAGGTGGTCTATGATGAACTCCTGGCGTTCGGGGGTATTCTTACCCATGTAAAACTCCAAGAGCTGCTCTATCTGTTCCTTGCCCAGCATCACCGGCTCAAGGCGAATGTCTGCATTGATGAACATCTTGAACTCCCCGGGGGAGATTTCGCCTAAACCCTTAAACCGAGTAATCTCGGGCTTGGAACCCAAAGCTTCCACGGCCGCACGCTTCTCTCCCTCGTCGTAGCAATAAATAGTCTTTTGCTTGTTGCGGACCCTGAAAAGGGGCGTCTGCAAAATATAGAGGTGCCCTTCTTGCACAAGCTCTGGAAAGAACTGCAAAAAAAAGGTAATCAGCAGCAGGCGTATGTGCATTCCGTCTACGTCGGCATCGGTGGCTATGACTACGTTGTTGTAGCGCAGCTCCTCCAGACCGTCTTCGATATTGAGGGCCGCCTGCAAAAGATTAAATTCCTCGTTTTCATAAACTACTTTTTTGGTCAAACCATAGCAGTTCAAGGGCTTGCCCTTGAGGCTAAAAACCGCTTGGGTCTGCACGTCTCGCGAGGCTGTGATGGATCCCGAAGCAGAATCGCCTTCGGTAATAAAAAGCGTCGTCTCTAGCCGTCGATCGTGCTTGATGTCGTTGTAGTGCACCTTGCAGTCGCGAAGCTTTCGGTTGTGCAGGTTGGACTTCTTCGCGCGTTCTCGTGCTAGCTTTTGAATTCCAGCAAGGTCCTTTCGCTCGCGCTCGGCTCGCAAAATCTTCTTCTGAATGGCCTCGGCTACGTCCTGGTTGCGGTGTAGAAAATTATCGAGCTCGGTTTTTAAAAAATCAAGAATAAAAGCGCGCACCGAGGGGCCCTCCGGACCCATGTCTTGGCTGCCAAGCTTGGTCTTAGTCTGCGACTCAAAAACGGGTTCAATTACCTTAATGCTTACCGCCCCAATCACACTTTGGCGAATGTCTGCAGCATCGTAATTCTTATTGAAGTAGTTGCGCAAAACCGTCACCAAGGCCTCGCGGAAGGCGCCATGATGGGTGCCGCCCTGGGTGGTATGTTGGCCGTTGACAAAGGAATAGTACTGCTCGCTTTGGCTGCGCTCCGCATGGGTAAGAGCCACTTCGATGTCTTCGCCGCGAAGGTGAATAATCTCGTGCATCACCTCGCTACTTAGGTTGTTAGCCAAAAGATCCTTGAGTCCATTCTCCGAATAATACTTCTCGCCATTTAGGTAAATCGTGAGGCCAGGATTAAGGTAGACGTAGTTCCATACCATCCGCTCGACGTACTCCATCTGAAAACGGTAGTTGCTAAAAATGGACGCGTCGGGCGTAAACACCACCTTGGTACCCTGCCGCGCGGAACTGGGTTCAACCTGGCCCTCTGAACCAAAAATACCCTGAGAAAAACTAGCCGACTTGGACTGTCCGTCGCGAAAGGCCTGGACCATAAAATCCGACGACAGGGCGTTGACTGCTTTGGTACCCACCCCATTCAAACCAACTGACTTTTTGAAAGCCTTTGAGTCGTACTTGGCGCCGGTATTCATCTTAGATACCACGTCAACCAACTTGCCGAGTGGAATTCCACGGCCGTAGTCCCGCACCGTCACCGAACCATTTTGCACACCAACCTCGATGGTACGGCCACCGCCCATTACGAACTCGTCGACCGAGTTATCGACAACTTCCTTAATTAAAATATAAATTCCATCGTCTGGGCTGCTCCCGTCGCCCAATTTGCCGATGTACATACCCGGCCTAAGACGGATGTGTTCCTGCCATTCAAGGCTGCGAATGTTGTCTTCGTTGTAGAGTACGGCTTCGGTCATGCTAACGTGCGAATCTAGCAAAAAGCCTCGTGTAAAACCCGCGCTAGCAAAGGGAGTTTTCAACAGACTAATCCCCTACTGGCCGCAAAGACTTCAATCTAGACGTTAAAGCGAAAGTGCAGCACGTCCCCGTCCTTCACGCAGTAGTCGCGACCCTCCACGCGCAGCCGACCTGCTTCGCGGCAAGCAGCCTCTGTGCGGAACTTGATGTAGTCGTCGTAGCCAATCACCTCGGCGCGAATGAAGCCCTTCTCAAAATCGCTGTGGATGACCCCGGCGGCCTGCGGGGCAGTGGCTCCGCGCGGAATAGTCCAGGCCCGAACCTCCTTGACTCCGGCCGTGAAGTAAGTATCCAGCAGCAAGAGGTTAAAGGCTTCGCGGATCAAGCGGTTTACCCCAGGCTCCTCGAGCCCTAGGTCGTCGAGGAACATGCGGCGCTCCTCATAGGTCTCAAGTTCTGCAATGTCTGCCTCGGTGGCCGCAGCCAAATGCAGCAGCCCTGCCCCCTCTTCGGCCGCCATGACCCTAACCTTCTCGACCCAAGCATTGCCGTCTTTGGCAGAAGCCTCGTCCACATTGCACACATACATAATTGGCTTGTCGGTAAGGAGTTGGTAGTCGTCAATCCATTCTGATTCTTCGCTGCTGCGTTCAAAGCCGCGAACCGACTTACCCTGCTCGATGTGCTTCTTGAGTCGTTCTCCCATTTCTACCTCTCGCCCACCCTCTCGGGCTCCGCTCTTGGCGGCCTTGCGGGCACGGTCTATGCGCTTTTCAAGGGTTTCAAGGTCCTTGAGCTGCAGCTCAAAATCTATAGTTTCTTTGTCGCGAAGCGGATTCACATTGCCATCCACGTGCACGATGTTGTCGTTCTCAAAGCAGCGCAGCACGTGCAATAAAGCATTGCACTCACGGATGTTGCCCAAAAACTGATTGCCCAGACCTTCTCCCTTGCTGGCTCCTTTGACCAGGCCTGCAATGTCTACAATCTCCACCGTGGCGGGAACCACGCGCTCGGGATTCACGATCTCGGCAAGGGTAGCCGTGCGCGGATCGGGAACGTTCACCGTGCCTATGTTGGGCTCAATGGTGCAAAATGGAAAGTTTGCAGCATGGGCTTTGGCGTTGCTCAAGCAGTTGAATAATGTCGACTTGCCGACATTGGGCAGTCCTACGATTCCGACCTTCATAACTCGTTAATTACTTATGTTTTTGGGCCGCAAAGGTAGCCGATTAATGGCCGTACTTTTACGTGAAATCCTCTGCTGATGGTCCCAATTACTGAATACCCCTCGCAAATTCGGCGCGACATACTGCGCATGGTCCACAAGCCTCAATCGGGACATCCGGGCGGCTCCATGGGCTGTACCGAGTTCTTTACCGCCCTCTACTTCGACGTAATGAGGCACAATCCCGCGGCCTTCCGCATGGACGGTCATGGAGAAGACCTGTTCTTTTTGAGCAACGGACACATCTCGCCCGTGTTCTACAGCACGCTGGCGCGTTCTGGCTACTTCCCTGTGGCGGAACTCTCGACCTTCCGGCTAATCAACTCCAGACTTCAGGGCCATCCCACTACCCATGACGGCTTGCCCGGGGTGCGCATCGCAAGCGGATCACTAGGCCAGGGACTCAGTGTTGCTGTGGGAGCTGCACAAGCCAAAAAGCTCCACGGCGACCCACACCTGGTCTTCACGCTCCACGGAGACGGTGAGCTCCAGGAAGGCCAAATTTGGGAAGCCGCACTGTATGCAGGCGGCAAAAAAGTGGACAACCTCATTGCCACCGTCGACGCCAACGGCCAGCAAATTGATGGAAGCACCGACGAAGTACTCCCCATGGGTGACCTGGGCGCCAAGTTTGCTGCCTTTGGATGGGACGTGCTGCATCTTGAGCAAGGCAACGACCTCCATGCGGTGCAGGCCGCACTGCGGCAGGCCATAACCCGCACTGGCAAAGGCAAGCCCGTGGCACTAATCATGAAGACGGCCATGGGCCATGGGGTCGACTTTATGGCCGGAACCCACAAATGGCATGGCATCGCGCCCAACGACGACGAACTGGCCCGCGCCCTGGCGCAGTGCCCAGAAACATTGGGCGACTACTAAACCCTTGCGCATGCTTCGCAGTGGACTCTTCGCACTCCTTTTAATCGCCGGAAGCCTCAGGGCTCTGGCGCAGGGAGTGCTGCCTCCGCCCGAAGCAAAACCCGAGCCGCTCACGCGAATTTTAATTGTTTTTGACGCCTCCAATTCCATGTACGGACGCTGGCAAACCGGCACGCGCATGGAGGTGGCCCAACGCCTTATGCGCGATCTGCTCGACAGCCTAGGGCAGATTGAGCGCCCGAACTTTGAATTGGCTCTAAGGGTCTACGGACATCAGAAACCCGTTCCGCCCCAAGATTGCAACGATACGAGGCTCGAAGTGGCCTTTAGCCCCAACTCGATTCCGCGCATTCAAAAAACCTTGGCCGGACTTCGACCCATGGGAACCACCCCCATTGCCCGAAGCTTAATTAAGGCAGGCAGTGACTTCCCGGAGTGCTCGGACTGCCGCAACATCATTATTTTGATCACCGACGGCGTAGAAGCCTGCGACGAAGACCCCTGTGCTGCATCGCGCATTTTGCAGCAGCGCGGAGTAATTCTCAAGCCCTTTGTTATTGGAATCGGACTAGAAAGCAACCTCGCCAAGGATTTTGCCTGCGTGGGCACCTACTACGACGCGGGAGACGAACTCACTTTTACCAAGGCACTCAGCGTCATCATGACCCAGGCCCTTAACAATACCTCGGCGCAAATTAACCTTATTGACCACCTGGGAGTTCCCTCAGAAACCAACGTTCCCCTGGTGCTTTACAACGCCACTACCGGCCAACTGGAGGAAGCCTTAGTGCACACCATGAACTACGCTGGGCAACCCGACACCCTCGATCTGGATGCTCTGGTGACCTACCGCGGCACCGTATTCACGATTCCGCCGGTTGCTATTGCCGAGAGCGTCATTAACGCAGGCAAGCACAACAATATTGGAGCCAATGCCGCGCAGGGAGCACTGCGACTCAGCATGTTCAGCCTCCCCAGCCGGCAAAGCATGCCTTTAGCGGTAGTTCGCAGGCCTGGTTCAGCCGACATTGTGCATGTTCAGCCCCTGGGCAGCGAGCAGCGGTACCTAGTGGGCAGCTACGAGCTCGACATTCTTACCCTGCCCCGCTACCGAATGTCGGTTGCTATTGAAGGCGGTAAGGTGACCGAGTTAAGCATTCCCGCGCCGGGTAGCGCGAGCTTAACGCTTAAAATCGCCAGCATCGGCGCACTATTTTTGCGCGAAAACGATCAATTCACCTACGTGGTTCCGCTGGACGAAGTCCAGGTGCGCCAATCCTTTGCGCTGCAGCCCGGAACCTACACCATTGTATACCGACCGAAGTCCGCCCAGCAAACGGCCTACAGCAAAAGCCAAACCTTTACCGTGACCTCTGGCGCCACGGCCCTAGTTAACCTCCAGTAACCCTAATACCTATGCACCCCTATACCAACCAAGGAAGCCAAGATACCCGCAGCGGTTTTGGCGCCGGCCTGCTTGAACTTGGACGCTGCAACCCCAAGGTCGTTGCCCTTTGCGCGGACCTCACTGGCTCGCTTAAAATGGACGCCTTCGCCAAGGAATTCCCCGAGCGCTTCTTTCAAACAGGCATTGCCGAGGCGCACATGATGAGCATGGCGGCGGGCCTGACCATCGGGGGATGGATTCCGTTCACCGGAACCTTTGCAAACTTCTCTACTGGGCGCGTCTACGATCAGATTCGGCAGAGCATCGCCTACTCCGACAAAAACGTGAAGATTTGTGCCTCCCACGCGGGCCTTACCCTGGGAGAAGACGGCGCGACGCACCAAATTCTTGAAGACATCGGGCTGATGAAAATGCTTCCGGGTATGACGGTAATCGTTACCGCGGACTATAACCAAACAAAGGCTGCGACTATTGCCCTAGCCGACCACCATGGCCCGGTTTATCTGCGCTTCGGACGACCCAAGGTGGCCAACTTTACCCCGGCCGACAAGCCCTTTGTCATCGGCAAGGCCGACGTGCTGCTCGAAGGCAGCGACGTGACTATCGCCGCCACCGGCCACCTAGTTTGGGAGGCCCTCGAGGCCGCCAACACCCTGGCCGCCCAAGGGATTTCGGCCGAGGTTATCAACTTCGCCACGATCAAGCCTTTTGACACTGAGGCCCTTCTGAAGTCCGTCCACAAGACTGGCCGCGTTGTTACCGCTGAGGAGCACCAGCGCCACGGAGGCCTCGGCGACCTCGTCGCTCAGACGCTTGGCATGCATCGCCCTGCCCCCATCGAAATGGTCGCCGTCAACGATTCCTTTGGCGAATCCGGCACGCCCGCCCAGCTTATGGACAAGTACGGCCTTAACGCCGCCGCCATCGTAGAGGCGACGTTGCGAGTCCGGAACCGATAGTCCTGGATTGGCGCTCTGGCTCGTTGGCTCATTAAACCAAGACCGCTTGTCCGCGGTTACCCGGATTTTTTGTGCAGGGCCAGGAGCGTAAAAACGGATTGGACGATGCGCCAAACCACTCCATTCGGATCTAACCCTATTCTGAAAATTTTCACCCGCCCCGTACCTTCGCGGCATGGACCTTCGCCAGCGCTTTTTGCATTCCTTGGCCCCCACAACCTTCAGCCCATTGGCGCTCGAGTTTGTGAGGGCTGAAGGGGTCTACCTCTACGACCTGCAGGGCAAGGCCCACATGGATCTTATTTCGGGCATCGGCGTGGCCAACCTGGGGCATAGCCATCCCGAAATCGTTGCTGCGGTGCAGCAGCAGGCTGCGCAGCACATGCACTTGATGGTCTATGGGGAGTATGCACAGCTTCCCCAGGTTGCTTATGCGGAGGCCCTTCTGGCAGCCCTTCCGGATTCCATGGACCAGATTTATTGGGGGAATTCCGGGGCCGAGGCGGTCGACGGGGCGCTTAAGCTGGCCAAGCGCGCTACCGGGCGCTTCGAAGTTCTGTCTTTTGAGGGTTCCTACCACGGGTCTACGACTGGGCCCCTGTCGGCGATGGGCAACGAGTGCATGAAGTCGGCCTACCGCCCGCTGGTTCCGGGGCACCGCATCTTCCCCTTTAACGGAACCGAGGTCCTCGACTCCATCGGGGCGCATACGGCTGCGGTGCTGGTCGAGGCAATCCAGTCGGAATCGGGCTACATTCCGGCTGACCACGCATGGCTCCGCGAGCTGCAGGCGCGCTGCCGCGCGGCCGGGGCCTTGCTGATCGTCGACGAAATTCAAACTGGGTTCGGCCGCAGCGGAGAGGCCTTCGCCTTCATGGCCTCTGGCATCACCCCCGACGTGGTCTGCCTGGCGAAGGCCTTGGGCGGCGGAATGCCCCTCGGGGCCTTTGCCGCCAACCGCGCCCTTATGGCCACCCTAGCCGAAAGCCCCATGCTCGGCCACCTCACCACCTTTGGGGGGCATCCCGTGAGCTGCGCAGCCGGCCTAGCGGCCTGGACTATCCTTCAGCGCCAGTCCTTCGCGCTCCGCGCCCCAATAATAGAAGACCACTTCCGCCGCGGCCTGAAAGACCACCCCGCCGTGCGCGAAATTCGCGGCCGCGGCGCCCTCCTCGCCGTCTTGCTCGACTCCTTTGACCGGGTCCTTCGCGTCCAGCAGTCCCTGATTCAAAAAGGCTTCCTGACCGACTGGTTCCTTTTCCAAAACCAAGCCCTGCGCCTGGCTCCGCCTTTGACCCTGAGCGACGACGAGGCCCTGCGCGCCGTCGAAGCAATCCGGGCCAGCCTAGACGAAAACCAGTAAATGGCAACTAGAAACTGGCTGACCCTAAGGCTCCTCCCCAACGACGGCAAGCCCAACCACCAGCCTGAGCTCGACGGCTTCCGCGGCCTGGCCGTGCTCTTTGTGCTGCTCGCCCACAGCAGCCACGCCGGCTTTGACCCGCTGGGCATCGACTTCAATCACTTCGGAAGCGTCGGGGTCTACCTCTTTTTTGTGCTGTCGGCCTACCTCATCAACCGTCAGATGCTCGAGGCCCTGGCGGCCCAGCGCGCAAGCCTCAAGTTTTGGCTCCGCTACGCCCTGCGCCGCTTACTGCGCATCTACCCCATGTACCTACTCGCCTTGATCGTGAGCTTCGCGCTCTACACCAAGGGCTTTGGCGGACCCATTCACAATGTCGACGACATCCTCAGCCACCTCAGCCTGACCGAGGCCAAGGGCGTGTTCTGGACCATTCCCGTCGAAGTCGCCTACTACCTAATCTCGCCGCTGCTGGTGCTCGCCCTATGGCCGCTGTACCGGGCCCGACCCTGGTTGGCCATGCTCGTGCTGCTGACGGCGGCCCTCGCGCTCTGGTACACTCGCTTCCTGGATCTGCCGATGCCGCTGTTTTTGCGCTTTGCGCCGGTCCTCGCGTTCGGAACCTTGCTGGCAATGGCCCAGCGTCGCCTAAGGCTTCCCGGCGGAATCGGACTGGCCGTTTTTGCCCTGGTACTGACCACGGTTCCAAGTGCCGCCCGCGCCCTGTTCGGAGCCAGCATGTTCCACGCCTACACCTACACCGCGGCCTACGGCCTTGCCTGGGCCCTGATTTTGTACCAAGCGCTCTACCACGAAATCGCGCTGTCTGCCCTCGGACGCTGGAAACCCCTGCGCTACCTCGGTACCCTCAGCTTCAGCATCTACCTCCTCCACCTCCCGGTGCTGAGCCTTTGCGAAGCCCTGCTGCCCGTGGCCTGGGTGATGCCCGCGTTTGTCGCCGGAACCCTTGGGCTTAGCCTGCTGACCTATACCTTCGTAGAACGCCCATTGGCACTTCTAAAATTTCGATCTTGAATCCTAAAATCCTCAAGGGAATAATCCTGCTGACCTTCTCCTTCCCCTTCCTTTTTGGCGGACCCGCCTTCTTTTATTGGATCGCTGGACCAGCCCTTCAAGAAGGCAACTGGGTGCCCGCAGCCTTCATCGTTACGGGAATGTTCGTCGGTGTGGGACTCGTGGTGCGCGCCATAAGCATCCTTTTGGACGGATTTTTTAATCCGCCCCAGTAGGTAAAAAAGCCGGAATCGTCGTAATCGCTGAGAATTCCGCAAAAAAAAAGCCACTAGCAAAAGCTAATGGCTTGATTTAAAATAAACCTTGTTCAGGCCTGCCCTGTGGGACCACCGAAGTGAATTGGCATACCTGGAAGCTCCGTCTCTGCAATTTCACCGTGGCTAGCCTCATAGCGTCCGACGTTGTCGGCTAAAGCCCTTACCAGTCGCTTGGCGTGCTGCGGAGTAAGAATTACCCGAGATTTTACCTTGGCCTGCGGAAGGCCGGGCATCATCTGAATAAAATCAACCACAAATTCGCTGTTCGAATGGTTAATAATGGCCAAGTTGGAATAAACTCCGTCAGCCATCTCAGGCGCCAGCTCAATATGAAGCTGGTTGGGATCCTGCTCCTTCACTATTCGGCGGCTTCGATATCGACCGACTTGTCGATCATCATGCGGTCGTACTCGTCCTTGTTGCCCACTACGGAATCGTAGTACTGCTTCAAGCCGGTTCCCGCAGGGATGCGGTGGCCAACGATAACGTTCTCCTTGAGTCCCTCTAGTCCGTCGCTCTTGCCGGCAATAGCCGCCTCGTTAAGAACCTTCGTAGTCTCCTGGAACGACGCTGCAGACACCCAAGACTTGGTCTGGAGTGAGGCGCGCGTAATTCCTTGAAGGACCAACTGTGCCGTCGCCGAGTAGGCGTCGCGGGCTTCCACTAGGCCTTTGTCGGTGCGCTTGAGCAGCGAATTCTCGTCGCGAAGCTGGCGGGATGTAATCATCTGACCCTCCATTAGGTTGTCGCTGTCTCCAGCGCTTACCAATACCTTCTTATCAAAAACGCGGTCGTTCTCGGCGATGAAGTCGCTGACGTGCTCAAAGTGACCCTCGAGGAAGTGGGTATCGCCACCGTCCACGATTACTACTTTGCGCATCATCTGGCGCACAATCACCTCAAAGTGCTTGTCGTTGATCTTTACGCCCTGCAAACGGTATACCTCCTGAATTTCGTTTACCAGGTACTCCTGGACGGCCGTTGGACCTTGAATAGACAGAATGTCTGCGGGAGAGATGGCTCCGTCGCTCAGCGGCGAACCAGCACGGACGAAGTCGTTCTCTTGCACCAGAATCTGCTTGCTCAAGTTAATGAGGTAGCGACGCTGCTCGCCAGTACGGCTTTCGATCACGATTTCACGATTGCCACGCTTGATTTTACCGTACGAAACCGTACCGTCAATCTCTGCCACCACCGAAGGATTCGATGGATTACGTGCCTCAAAGAGCTCGGTCACACGCGGAAGTCCGCCCGTGATGTCTCCCGATTTGGCTCCGCGGCGCGGAATCTTCACCAGGATTTTTCCGGACTTGATCTCTTCGCCCTCGTTAACCATAAGGTGGGCACCCACCGGCAAGGTGTAGTGCTTAATCTCTTGGCCCTTCTTGGTCAAAATCTGAATCATTGGCACCAACTTTTTGGTTCTAGCGTCGCTAATAACCTTGTCTTGGAAGCCAGTCTGCTCGTCAATTTCAACCTTGTAGCTCAGACCCTGAACGATGTCCTGGTATCCGACAACACCTGCGAATTCTGAAATAATAACAGCATTGTAGGGGTCCCATGAACAGAGTGTCGAACCTTTAGCCACCTTTTGACCCTTCTTCACCACGAGGTTTGAACCGTAGGGAACGTTGCCCGTCATGACCGAAATACCGGTCTTCTCGTCTACAATCCGAAGCTCACCAGTACGTCCGATGACGATGGTAATGATGCTGCCGTCGGCGCTCTCCCCTTCTACGGTGCGGACCTCGTCGAGCTCCACAATTCCGTCGAACTTTGCGACAAGGCTGTTGACTTCAGAAATGTTTCCCGCCGTACCACCAACGTGGAACGTACGAAGCGTCAGCTGGGTACCCGGCTCTCCAATGGATTGAGCCGCAATTACTCCTACCGCTTCGCCCATCTGAACGCCCTTGGCCGTAGCCAGGTTGCGTCCGTAGCACTTGGCGCAGATTCCGCGCTTGCTTTCGCAAGTCAGCGCAGAGCGCACTTCGACCATTTCAACGGGCGATGCTTCGATTTTGCGGGCGGCATCGTCTGAAATCATCGATCCACGAGCAACATATACCTCCAAACTTAGGGGGTCGATGACATCCTGAAGCGAAACCCGTCCGGTTACGCGCTCAAAGAGGGTCTCTACTACTTCCTCGTTCTTGCGAAGGGCCGTAACCTCAAGACCGCGGAGCGTTCCGCAATCAACTTCATTGATGATAACATCCTGGGCTACGTCGTGCAGACGGCGCGTCAGGTAGCCGGCATCAGCCGTCTTAAGTGCAGTGTCGGCAAGTCCCTTACGGGCACCGTGGGTCGAAATAAAGTACTCCAAGATCGATAGGCCTTCCTTAAAGTTGGAGATAATCGGGTTTTCGATAATCTCTCCTCCTCCGGATCCCGACTTCTGGGGCTTGGCCATAAGACCACGCATTCCAGAAAGCTGTCGAATCTGTTCTTTGGAACCCCGCGCGCCAGAGTCTAGCATCATATAGATGGGATTGAATCCTTGGCGGTCGTTAATGAGCTGGCTCATCGCAGCCTGAGTCAGGCGGGCGTTGGTGTTGGTCCAAACGTCAATAACCTGATTGTAGCGCTCGTTGTTGGTAATTAAACCCAGGTTGTAGTTGGCCAAAATAGCCTCTACCTCCTCGTTCGCTTCCCTAATCAAAGACTCTTTGGCCTCCGGTACGGTGATGTCACCCAAGGAGAACGAAAGTCCGCCACGGAATGCCGTATTGTAACCCAAATTCTTGATGTCATCAAGGAACTTAGCCGTTGTGGGAACGTCAGTCTTGGTGAGAATGCGTGCAATGATTTCACGAAGTGCCTTCTTGGTGAGCAGTTCGTTAATAAAACCAACCTTCTCGGGTACCGCCTTGTTGAATAGGACGCGACCCACCGAAGACTCAATAAGCTTAGTTACCAACTCTCCTTTGTCGTTCTCTACAAGGGCACGAACCTTTACCACAGCACCTAGGTCCACAATGCGCTCATTGAACGCAATGGTTACCTCTTCAGCAGAATAAAAAGTCATACCCTCTCCTTTGACGGGGTCGCCAGGAAGGTTGCGCTTGGGCTTGGTCATGTAGTACAGGCCCAAGACCATGTCTTGCGAGGGTACCGTGATCGGCGAGCCGTTGGCTGGGTTGAGAATGTTGTGCGACGCGAGCATCAGAATCTGCGCTTCCAAAATTGCAGCCGGTCCAAGGGGCAGGTGAACTGCCATCTGGTCTCCGTCAAAGTCAGCGTTGAATGCGGTACAGGTCAAGGGGTGAAGCTGAATAGCCTTACCCTCGATCATGCGGGGCTGGAATGCTTGAATACCTAGTCGGTGCAGCGTTGGAGCACGGTTCAAAAGTACCGGGTGCCCCTTCATTACGTTTTCAAGGATGTCCCAAACAACCGCTTCGCGCTTGTCGATGATTTTTTTAGCCGACTTTACCGTCTTGACAATGCCGCGCTCAATGAGCTTGCGCACGATAAACGGCTTGTAGAGCTCGGCCGCCATGTCTTTAGGAAGACCGCATTCGTGCAGTTTTAGGTCTGGTCCGATAACGATTACCGAACGCGCCGAGTAGTCAACCCGCTTTCCGAGTAGGTTTTGGCGGAAGCGACCCTGCTTGCCCTTGAGGCTGTCGCTGAGCGACTTAAGAGGACGATTGCTTTCCGTTTTGACGGCACTCGCCTTGCGGGTATTGTCAAAAAGGCTGTCCACCGACTCTTGAAGCATGCGCTTCTCGTTACGCAGAATTACCTCCGGTGCCTTGATTTCTAGCAAACGCTTCAAACGGTTGTTACGGATAATAACCCGACGGTACAAATCGTTGAGGTCGCTGGTCGCAAAGCGTCCGCCGTCTAGGGGAACGAGTGGACGCAACTCGGGGGGAATTACGGGAACTACCTTAACAATAAGCCATTCTGGCTTATTCTCCATGCGTTCGTTGGCCTCCTTCATGGCCTCTACAACCTGAAGGCGCTTTAGGGCCTCCTGCTTGCGCTGCTGCGAAGTCTCGCGGTCGGCCTGAGCCCTTAGCTGAAACGACAATGCCGGAAGGTCTAGACGCTGAAGCAGCATGTAGAGAGCCTCGGCACCCATTTTGGCGATAAACTTATTGGGGTCTGCGTCTTCGAGGTACTGGTTGTCTTGGGCCGGCAGGCGATCCAGGGCATCGAGGTACTCCTCCTCGGTCAGGAACTGAAGCCTGGTGAAGGGGTTGCCCTCAGCATCAGTAGCCAAACCGGTTTGAATCACAATAAAGCGCTCGTAGTAGATAATCATATCGAGCTTCTTGGTCGGAATTCCGAGCAAGTAGCCGATTTTATTGGGCAAGGAACGGAAGTACCAAATATGGGCCACGGGGACCACCAGGCTGATGTGTCCAACGCGCTCGCGGCGGACCTTCTTCTCGGTGACCTCCACTCCGCATCGGTCGCAAACAATACCCTTGTAGCGAATGCGCTTGTATTTTCCGCATGCGCATTCAAAATCCTTCACAGGACCAAAAATGCGCTCGCAGAATAGACCGTCGCGCTCTGGCTTGTGCGTCCGATAGTTAATGGTCTCTGGCTTCAGGATTTCTCCGCTCGACTTCTCGAGCAGGAATTCCGGCGAGGCCAGGCTGATGGTGATTTTGTTGAAGCTACCGGTGGGAGCTTGTTCGTACTTTCTCATGTTTCTGTGAATTCCGTCTTAATACCTTGCACCTAGTCCAGTGAAACTTTGAGGGCAAGACCCTGAAGCTCGTGAAGCAGTACATTAAACGACTCTGGAATACCCGGTTCGGGCATGCGGTCGCCTTTGACAATTGCCTCGTAGGTTTTAGCTCGACCGACCACGTCGTCTGACTTAACCGTGAGTATTTCGCGCAAGATGTTGGATGCCCCGAAGGCTTCGAGTGCCCAAACTTCCATCTCACCAAATCGCTGTCCACCAAACTGCGCCTTTCCTCCAAGCGGCTGCTGGGTGATGAGCGAGTAGGGTCCGATGGAACGAGCGTGCATCTTATCGTCGACCATGTGGCCGAGTTTAAGCATGTAGATGATTCCCACTGTTGCTTTTTGGTGGAAGGCTTCTCCGGTTCCGCCGTCGTAGAGCTGGGTATGCCCAAACTGAGGCAGACCTGCTTTTTCGGTGAAATCGTCGATCTGCTCCATGCTCGCACCGTCAAAAATCGGAGTCGCGAATTTGGTTCCGAGCTTGGTGCCCGCCCAACCCAATACGGTCTCATAAATCTGACCAATATTCATACGTGAAGGAACGCCCAGAGGATTCAGCACAATGTCAACCGGCGTACCGTCGGCGAGGAATGGCATGTCTTCTTGACGTACAATCTTGGCGACAATTCCCTTGTTACCGTGGCGGCCGGCCATCTTATCACCCACCTTAAGCTTGCGCTTCTTGGCGATGATTACTTTGGCCATTTTCACGATGCCTGCAGGCAGTTCGTCTCCAACGCTGATCGTGAACTTCTTACGGCGGTTTACCCCCATAATGTCGCTTACCTTAATCTTGTAGTTGTGCAGTAATGCGTCCACCAAAGCGTTTCGGTCGTCGTCGGTAGTCCAAGTACCCCCCGTGAGGTGGGTGTAGTCTACCACAGCGTTGAGCGCCTTGAGGGTGTACTTAGTACCTTTCGGAATCACGTCTTCATTGAGGTCGTTGATTACTCCTTGGCTGGTTTTTCCGCTCACAAGCTTCGACAATTTGTCGATAAAAGTGGTGCGGATAGCGCCCATATGGGCTACTAATTCAAGGTCAAGCTGCTCGAGATCTTCTTTGTCTCGGATGCGTTGGCGCTTGTCTTTAATGCTGCGGCTGAACAACTTCTTGTCAATAACCACCCCACTGATGCCCGGAGGCGTCTTGAGCGAAGCATCTTTAACGTCGCCTGCCTTGTCGCCAAAAATGGCGCGCAGCAGTTTCTCCTCGGGCGATGGGTCGCTCTCGCCCTTGGGCGTGATTTTACCAATCATAATGTCGCCCGGAACAATCTCTGCTCCAACGCGGATCAAACCGTTCTCGTCCAGGTCTTTGGTGGCTTCTTCGCTGACATTAGGAATGTCTGCCGTCAATTCTTCCATTCCCAACTTGGTATCGCGCACGTCCAAGGAGTACTCGTCAATGTGAATGCTCGTGAAGATGTCCTCGCGCACTACGCGCTCGTTGATTACGATAGCATCCTCAAAGTTGTACCCCTTCCAAGGCATAAAGGCAACCAGCAGGTTGCGGCCGAGCGCGAGCTCTCCGCCCTGAGTGGCATAGCCTTCGCACAAAACCTCTCCGAGCTCTACGCGTTCCCCCTTCACCACAATAGGGCGCAGGTTGATGGCAGTAGACTGGTTGGTCTTCAAGAACTTAATCAGTGGGTAGGACTTGGTTGCTGAATCGAAACTCACCAGTTCCTCGTCTTCGGTACGGTCGTACTCAATGACAATCTCGTTGGCATCGACGTAGCGCACGGTACCGGATCCCTCTGCGTTGATCAGAATGCGGCTGTCGCGAGCAACCTGCTGCTCCAATCCGGTGCCCACCACGGGGGCCTCAGGACGAAGCAGGGGTACCGCTTGACGCATCATGTTGGATCCCATCAGTGCACGGTTTGCGTCATCGTGCTCCAAGAAGGGAATCAACGAAGCCGAAATCGAAGCGATCTGGTTGGGAGCAACGTCCATTAGCTGAACTTGCTTGGGCTCGAGAACGGGGAAATCTCCCTTGTCGCGAACCTTAACACGCTGGTTTACAAAGGTTCCATCCGCATTAATCGGAGCATTCGCCTGGGCAATTACCTTCTCTTCCTCTTCTTCTGCACTAAAGAAAACCGGAGCACCTTCAAGCTTCACTCGTCCCTTGACGACCTCGCGGTAAGGAGTTTCGATGAAGCCCATGGAGTTAATCTTGGCAAACACGCAAAGCGACGAAATCAGACCGATGTTAGGCCCTTCAGGCGTTTCAATCGGACAAAGGCGTCCGTAGTGCGTGTAGTGCACGTCACGTACCTCAAATCCGGCACGCTCGCGGCTAAGACCGCCAGGCCCGAGGGCAGACAGGCGTCGCTTGTGCGTGATCTCGGCCAAAGGATTCGTTTGGTCCATGAACTGGCTCAGCTGGTTTGTTCCAAAGAAGGAGTTGATTACCGAACTCAGGGTCTTTGCATTGATCAAATCAATGGGCGTGAATACTTCGTTGTCGCGCACGTTCATACGCTCACGGATCGTTCTGGCCATTCTAGCAAGACCGACTCCGAACTGATTGGCCATTTGCTCGCCTACGGTGCGCACACGGCGGTTCGAAAGGTGGTCAATGTCGTCAATCTCTGACTTCGAATTGCTCAACTCGATGAGGTACTTTACAATAGAAATGATATCCTTCTTCGTAAGAACCTGATTAGTAGTATTGGCCTCAATACCCAACTTCTTATTCAATCGGTAGCGACCAACCTCTCCGAGGCTGTAGCGCTGCTCGCTAAAGAAAAGCTTGTCGATGATGCCACGGGCAGTATCCTCGTCGGGCGGTTCGGCGTTGCGAAGCTGACGGTAGATGTGCTCCACTGCTTCAATTTCCGAATTGGTCGGATCCTTTTGAAGCGTATTGTAAATGATGGAGAATTCGCCCTCGGCAATGTCTTCTTTGTGAAGCAAAATAGCCGAAATGTCGCTCTCGATGATGAGTTCAACATGCTCCTTCTCTAAAACGGTATCGCGGTCGAGAATGACCTCGTTGCGCTCAATAGATACTACTTCGCCGGTGTCTTCGTCGACAAAATCCTCCATCCAAGATTTAAGCACCCGCGCAGCCAACTTGCGGCCAACAACACGCTTAAGACCTGCCTTGCTAACCTTTACCTCTTCAGCGAGATCAAAAATTTCAAGAATATCCTTGTCACGCTCGTATCCAATTGCGCGGAACAGCGTAGTGACAGGAAGCTTTTTCTTGCGGTCGATATAGGCATACATCACGCCGTTAATGTCGGTGGCGAATTCAATCCAACTGCCCTTAAACGGAATTACCCTCGCGGAGTAAAGCTTTGTTCCATTGGCGTGAAAGCTTTGACCAAAGAATACTCCCGGTGAGCGGTGAAGCTGGCTTACAATAACCCGCTCTGCACCGTTAATGATGAAGGTTCCACGGGGAGTCATGTAGGGAATGGTTCCGAGGTACACGTCCTGCACGATGGTCTCAAAATCCTCGTGCTCAGGATCGGTACAGTACAGCTTAAGGCGTGCCTTAAGTGGAACCGAAAAAGTTAGTCCGCGCTCGATGCATTCCATCTCTGAATAGCGCGGGGGATCCACAAAGTAGTCGAGAAACTCCAGTACAAACTGGTTACGGCTGTCCGTAATTGGAAAGTTCTCGTTGAAAGTTTTGAAAAGACCTTCGTCGCTACGATTCTCCGGCTTGGTATCAATCTGGAAGAAATCGCGGAAGGACTTAATTTGAATGTCCAGAAAATCGGGGCAGTCCGCTTGAGCGAAGGTGCTCGAAAAATTGATTCGCGGTTGAGCTTGCGCCATGGGGCTTGGACTTAAAAGGTGAGTAAAACTTGAGAAAATAGGTAAAAGGTCTAGGGTCTGAGGCCTTAAAAAGACCTCAGACACCTAAACCAAGTTGGTTAGATTAGGCTCTTACTTGAGCTCAACCTCAGCACCAGCTTCTTCAAGCTGCTTTTTGAGGGCTTCAGCCTCGTCTTTAGTAACGCCTTGCTTGATCGGGGCTGGGGCTGCGTCAACGACATCCTTCGCCTCTTTAAGACCAAGTCCGGTCAGTTCCTTGACAGCCTTAACAACGGCAAGCTTTGCAGCTCCCGCGCTCTTAAGGATTACGTCAAACGAAGTTTTCTCCTCTACAGCAGCGTCACCGCCGGCAGCGGGTCCAGCAGCAACAGCAACAGCTGCAGCAGCGGGCTCAATGCCGTAGGTGTCTTTGAGGTAGTCAGCGAGTTCTTTTACCTCTTTTACGGTGAGATTCACCAGAGTGTCGCCTATTGATTTAATATCGGCCATGATTGGGATATTGATTAAAAATGAAACAAATGCACGAGTTGGAAGCTGAGTGCGTAATTTTTAGGCATTGCGCTCTTCAAGAGTTTTGAGCAAGCCTGCTATGGTTTGACCACCGCCGCCTTGGAGGGCCGAGATCACGTTCTTCATTGGGCTCTCCAGTAATAGGATGATGTCCCCAATGAGTTCGTTCTTCGACTTCAAGTTGACTAGGGTGTCAAGTTGGTTGTCACCTAAAAAAATCGCCTCGTCGATATAGGCAGCCTTTAGTAGGGGTTTATTGCCTTTTTTGCGGAAATCCTTTATCAATTTCGCAGGGGCGTTGCCGACCACCGAGATCATGATGCTGGAGTTTCCCTTTAGGGCCTCGTAGATATCGTCAAATTTCTTTGGCGAACGCTCCATGGCCTTCTTGAGCAATGCATTTTTTACCACCGTCATCTCGATGTCTGCCTTGAAGCAAGCACGGCGAAGGTCGCTGGTCTGCTCTGCATTAAGGCCCGAGGTATCGGCAATATATAGGTTGTTGGTAGCGTCAAGGATGGTCATAAGATCCTCGATTTGCTTATTTTTTTCTTCGCGCGTCATGGTAAAAAATCTGCTTACGCGTTTTTAGGTTCAATTGGAACGCCAGGACCCATAGTAGGGCTCAACGTTACACTTCTAATGTAGGCGCCCTTAGAGGACGTCGGTTTTAAGCGGGCCAAAGTCTTCAAAACCTCTTCGGCATTGTCGCGAAGATTATCGGCAGAGAACGACACCTTACCGATGCCAGCGTGCACGATACCGTAGCGATCAACCTTAAAGTCAATCTTACCGGCCTTTACCTCACGTACCGCCTTACCCACTTCCATGGTTACGGTGCCGGTCTTGGGGTTGGGCATGAGTCCGCGGGGACCGAGTATACGGCCCAAAGGACCCAGTTTACCCATAGCAGCGGGAACGGTGATGATCACGTCAACGTCGGTCCAGCCGTTTTTGATTTTGTCAAGGTAGTCATCCATGCCAACAAAGTCTGCACCAGCCTCTTTGGCCTCTGCTTCTTTGTCGGGCGTAACAAGGGCGAGAACACGAATCGTTTTGCCCGTTCCGTGCGGAAGGCTTACGGTTCCCCTAACCATTTGATTTGCCTTTCGCGGGTCTACACCCAAGCGCACTGCCAAATCAACACTTCCATCAAACTTGGTAGTAGAGACTTCCTTCACAAGGGCCGAAGCCTCCTCGAGGTTGTAGAGCTTGCCCGGCTGAATTTTTGCCGAGGCTGCTTTCATCTTTTTCGTCGTAGTTGCCATAGTTTGTAAGGATTATGCCTGAGGCTTGGTTCCCGATACGGTTAAGCCCATGCTGCGTGCTGTGCCTGCAACCATTTCCATTGCACTGCTCATCGTGAAGCAGTTGAGATCAATCATCTTGTCTTCGGCAATAGCCCTTACCTGCTGCCAGGTGACCTTGCCTACCTTGTCGCGGTTGGGAACTCCCGAACCACTCTTTAGTTTCGCTGCTTCCAAAAGCTGAACCGCGACGGGGGGTTGCTTGATGATAAAGTCAAAAGACTTATCGGTAAATACAGTAATTACTACGGGAAGTAGCTTACCGGGTTTGTCTTGGGTACGAGCATTAAACTGCTTGCAGAACTCCATGATGTTGACGCCCTTGGCTCCAAGAGCCGGACCCACCGGGGGAGACGGGTTCGCAGCACCACCGCGAACCTGCAGCTTAACCATTGCACTGATTTCCTTTGCCATTTTATTTTTTCTTTCTAGTCAAACATGAGTGCCGCTGCGGATGGAAGCGCCGCATTGGCTATCGGTTGCTCACACCATTAATTTTCTTTTTCTACCTGCATGAAGCCAAGTTCGAGTGGAGTCTTTCGGCCAAAAATTTTGACCATAACTTCCAACTTTCTCTTGTCTTCGTGAATCTTTTCCACTGTTCCGTTAAAGTCGCGAAACGGACCATCTATAACTTTTACGCTCTCGCCTATTACAAAGGGGACAGACATGTGCTCCGCACTTTCGGCTAACTCATCCACCTTACCGAGCATTCGGTTCACTTCAGAAATACGCAGCGGCGTTGGGTCTCCGCCCTTGGTTTGACCCAAGAATCCGATGACGTTGGGAATGTTTTTAAGCACGTGAATCAACTCTCCAGTTAAAATTCCCTCAAACATGATGTATCCCGGGAAGAAATTGCGCTCCTTAAGAACTTTTTTTCCGTTTCTAATTTGGTAGACCTTCTCGGTAGGAATCAAAACTTGGCCCAACAATGGCATCATTCCCATTCGCTGCATTTCTTGCTCAATGTGCGCCTTGGTCTTGTTCTCCTGGCCGCTAATTGCTCGAACCACGTACCACTTCATTCCTTCTGCCGTCATGATCTTAAGCGAAAATGCTGTATATGAAGTCAAGAATAGTCGATAGACCCTTGTCCATTGCAAAGACAATTAGTGCAAACACTAAGGAGGCAACGATTACCACCACGGTACTACGCTGGAGGTTAATCCAGGTCGGCCACGTCGTGCGCTGAGAAAATTCTTCCCAAGATTCGCGGAGGTACAAGCGGAGCGCTTCCATGTTAGTATTCGTTTTAAAAGTTCGTTAGCTAATGTGTTTTGCACGGGTGGAGAGATTCGAACTCCCATCAATGGTTTTGGAGACCACTATTCTACCCTTGAACTACACCCGTAGATGAGAAAAAGGACGCCCCTTATCGGGGCTCCTTTAACCCATTAAAGAGACCTCTTAGTTGAGGAGTTCCGTGATTTGGCCTGCGCCTACCGTACGACCACCCTCGCGGATAGCGAAACGAAGACCCTTGCTTAGTGCAACTGGAGCAATGAGGTGAACCTCGATGGTCAAGTTGTCGCCTGGCATAACCATTTCAGTTCCTGCAGAAAGCATGATTTCACCCGTTACGTCGGTCGTACGCAGGTAAAACTGTGGACGGTACTTGTTGTGAAAAGGAGTGTGGCGACCGCCTTCTTCCTTCTTCAAAATGTACACCTCGGCCTTGAACTTAGAGTGGGGCTTCTGGGAGTTGGTCTTAGCGACAACCATTCCACGACGAATCTGAGACTTGTCTACACCACGGAGCAATATACCCACGTTGTCGCCTGCCTCACCGCGATCAAGGATCTTGCGGAACATCTCAACACCTGTTACGGTAGAGGTGATCTTCTCGTCGCCGAAACCGATGATGTCCACACTGTCTCCAGTGTTTGCAATACCTGTCTCAATACGTCCGGTAGCAACCGTTCCACGACCAGTGATGGTGAATACGTCTTCAATTGGCATTAGGAAGTCCTTGTCCTTGTCGCGAACAGGCTCCTCGATCCACATGTCAACGGCACCCATAAGCTCCATAATGGCATCAACCCACTTGGGCTCGCTATTTAGGCCACCAAGGGCAGAACCCTTAATTACCGGAGTACTGTCGCCGTCGTACTTGTAGAAGGTCAGGAGATCCCTGATCTCCATTTCAACGAGCTCGATGAGTTCTTCGTCGTCAACCATGTCAACCTTGTTCATGAACACTACAACACGGGGTACACCAACCTGGCGTGCAAGCAGAATGTGCTCGCGCGTTTGGGGCATTGGGCCGTCTGTAGCAGCAACCACAAGAATTGCTCCGTCCATTTGGGCTGCACCGGTAACCATGTTCTTCACATAGTCAGCGTGGCCTGGACAATCCACGTGAGCATAGTGACGGTTAGCCGTCTCGTACTCTACGTGAGCCGTATTAATAGTAATACCGCGTTCTTTCTCTTCAGGAGCCGCATCGATGGATTCGAAGCTGCGAGCCTTGGATAAGCCGGCGTTAGCCAATACCGTAGTAATAGCAGCCGTAAGGGTAGTTTTACCATGGTCTACGTGACCGATGGTACCGATGTTGAGGTGCGGTTTGTTCCGCACGAAGTTCTCTTTTGCCATTGCGTTTTGAGAGTTGAGAGAGATTAATAATACCTTGTACTGTAAACGTTGAGCCAACGGCGGGAATTGAACCCGCGACCTTTTCCTTACCAAGGAAACGCTCTACCCCTGAGCTACATCGGCGGTGGAGCGGAAGACGGGATTCGAACCCGCGACCCTCAGCTTGGAAGGCTGATGCTCTACCAACTGAGCTACTTCCGCGTAGGCCGCTGTGGGAGTGGATGGACTCGAACCAACGATGCCGTTAGGCGACAGATTTACAGTCTGCTGCAATAGCCACTATGCGACACTCCCAGTGTTCAGTTTTTAGTACAAAAAGAACGCGTACTGCAGGGCAAAGAGCCAGCAGAGGGACTCGAACCCCCGACCTACTGATTACAAATCAGTAGCTCTACCAACTGAGCTATGCTGGCTAAGGAGCTTGTGCCCTGCAGTGCGCGATAAAGAACGTTGCTACCCATGCAGCTGGCCGCTTTTTCAAACGGACTGCAAATGTAGAAAAAAAAGCGATTATTTCAATACCTACTTTGCATGTAATCGTGATTTTGTCTTCTCATTGGCCCTCATTGGCCGTTTGAGCCTTCAAAAAAACAGCCAAGTAGGAAATTTTCAATGCATGATGACCTAATAAAACTAAGAGAACAGAGCCAAATTGTGGAATTCCAAAGGTCCAATGGAACCAAGGTAGCAACACAAGGAGGGTGGAGGGAAGGTCCAAGGACCGGGGATTCCGGGTAAAGTCCGCAGGCAAAAAATCTTAGCTGCGCGGATGCGCCCGTCGGTACACCGATTTGAGCTGCTCCACCGAAGCGTGTGTGTAAACCTGAGTAGCCGACAAATTCGCATGCCCCAAAAGCTCACGTATGACGGTGAGGTCCGCGCCCATATCGAGAAGGTGGGTTGCAAACGTATGCCGCAGGGCGTGCGGTCCCAATTGATCTGCAGAACTCGCTGCCTGGAGGTAGTTTTTTACCAGGGAATATACCGCGCGAGGATCCATTGGCTTGCCGTTTTTTTGGCAGAAAATTAAGGGACTCACTGACTTCCACTCTGCAGCATGGGCGGCAAAAGCTGCCTGCCACTCGGGCAGAAGGGGAATCTCACGGTCTTTGTTGCCCTTGCCCCTCACGCGGATGGTTGCGCCCTGAACTTGGTCGTAGTTTAGTCCAATTAACTCCGCCCGACGCAAACCGGTAGTGTAAAGTGTCAAGAGCAGGAACTGATCACGACGGCCAACGGGGTCGTTGTCGAACATGCTTGGATTAAAAAGGGCCTCAATTTCTATAGCAGAAAGGGCGCGCACTACCCTACTCGAAGTTCGCAGCGTGGGCAACCCTTCGGCAGGGTTAACGAGTCCCGGGTTAAGGGTGGCCAGCCAGCGATAGTAGGTCCGCACAGCACTCAACTTGCGGTTCACAGAGCGTGCATTGATCGCATTTTGAACAAGGTCTGAGACCCAGGATCGCACGTGAAGCCGTCTGGCGCTCGAAGCATCAGGCATTCCCATGGCATGCTCCAAATACAAGAGCCACTGAGCTACGTCTGCTTCATAGGCAGTAACCGTAGCCTCAGAACGGCGACGCTCCCAGCGCAAGTAGTTGGTGAATGCATCCAGCATAAAAAAGCCCCGAGGGATCTCGAGGCTCAATTTAGGTCAAGGACCCTATTATTCGGCATCTTTTAATCGAAGCCCCTGAACATAGGTTGCCTTGATGATTTCTTTACGGCGATTAACCGAAGACTTCGTGAACTGTTGGCGACTGCGCAGTTGGCGCATGCTACCGGTCTTGTCGAATTTGCGCTTATAACGCTTTACCGCGCGCTCAATTCCTTCACCTTCTTTGACAAATATTACTAGCATAATGGGACACCTCCTCTCATAAGGCGGCAAAGGTATGGCTATTTGCCGAAATAGAAGTACTGGGGAATTCTCTTCTGCTGGAGTGAATCAAACGGAGCCAACTCGAAAAGTTCTTTAAAACTATGCAGCGGCCGAATCTTGCTCCGAAAGCGATGAAAAGCCCGTACCTGGGTCGAGCGCCAAAGCGGGTGGGCATAGAGCAACTCCTCGGGCACTGCATTGAGGTCCTGCGGCAAGGGCGGACTCAGCAGCCAATGGAACTCTTCTCGTTGGTCGTAGCGCTGCAGGAGTTGGGAATCCACCCCGCCCCATCGCTGCCGGTCTCGAACAAAACCCTCCGCCTTCCAGTCGGGCCAACCCTGGGCGCGGAGCCAGAGGTCCGAAACCGTGTCAGAAGCCACCGTCGGCCGAACCGAAACTTCCTCGCCCTTTGGGGCTCTTTTGACATAGTTTGGGTAGTACGAGTCGGCCTTTTTTGAATTGCCGTATTCCCATTTTGAAGGGGCCTTATTTTCAGGAAAATCAGCCCAAACGGGCGGCAAATCCGGACTCGTTTGCAACCCGTTAAAAACAAAAAAAGCGGAGAAAATCCCCGCCCACAGTAAATCTACAACCCAAGGCTTGGGTCTTTGCCTCATTCTATAGGATTGTCGTTTTGGGTGTCGTCCACGTCGTCTTTGGGGGGCGTACGCAGCACCTTAACAAAAAAAGCTACCGTAATTACCGTTACCAAAATTTGGGTACTAAGCATCATAATCCAGGCTGCAGTAGTCATACTTATTTATTTAAGGCTATTCTTCGGCGGTAGGCCACAAAGACCATACCTGCGATAAAGGCAAACAAGAGCAGAAGTATAATTCGCGCTAAATGCTTGTAAAAAATTGGATTGACAAAGGAACCTGTGGCAATTTGGTCTCCTGCCCGCACCACCTGACCGGTTTCAATTACAGACTGCGCATCCTCAGAGTCCCATTGGTAGGTGACCTCACTACCGTCTTCTACCAAAAGTCTAATTACCGTCATGCCATCCATTGTTTGCACCGCTGCCATGCCATTGACCTCCGACTCAAAAACGTCCGCAAAGGCTTCACGGTTGTACTGGATGTCCACATTAGATATTTGACCGATAATACTGGACTTGTCAAATTCCCATTTATTTTCTATTGCATTCTTCCAGTCGTTACCCTTGGGCGCAATTAAACTCATGGTAAAAATCAGAAGAAGAATTGTCGGCGTCACGTACTTCAAAATGGGCTTGTAAATCTTAGGAATTACGATGTCAGAACCACGTGTTATTTCATCCCATCCTCGATCAATTCCCCATATCCAGGCAAAAAGCACGGACTCTACTAAGGCAAAGAACACCAGTCCTACCGTACCGGCCCAATAGTCGTATTGGTCAAATACCCCTTGCTGGTAAAAAAAGACGGTGGGCAGGCCAGCGGCTAGGGTAATGAGGCCAAAAGTTATGGCAGCCTTGTTGAGGCTAAACTTGAACTCGTCCTGCACAAAGGCGACCCAGGGTGAACCCATTGCCAGCGAACTGGTAATGCCCGCAAAGAAGAGAAGGCCAAACCACATTACCCCAGCAACACTGCCTAATACTGCGCCCCATTTGGTGAACAAAAAAGGCATTGTTTGAAAAGCCATGGCAAATCCAGCATTTTCCTTGACCCAATCCAGACCTAGGTAGCCTACCGCAATGGGAATCACGATGCTTCCGCCAAGAACGATCTCTACAAATCCGTTCATCCAGCCCGCAGACATAGAATTCAAGGCAATGTCGTCTTTGGGCTTGACGTAGGCGGCATAACAATGTATGGTGCCCATTCCCACCGAAAGGGTGAAGAAAATTTGCCCCGCTGCGGCCAGCCAGACGTTGGGGTTGGTGAGCGAATCAAATTGAGGGTTCCACAAGAAGTTAAAACCAAGCATCGCGTCGCACTCGGTGCATCCCGCACTTGCGCCCGAATCTCCCAGCATGAAGGCTTTTATCGCCAAGAAGGCACCAAAAATTATGAGAATTGGCATGCCGATTTTGGCTACTTTTTCAATTCCTCCCTCTAATCCCTTACTGAGAATCCAGGTATTTAAACCAAGAACAAAGATGTAGAACCAAATGGCTTCATAGGGCAGGCCCGTCGTGCTTTGGCCGATGTCTACGTAGCTCGTGAAGAAGGCGGCAACCTCGCCTTGGCTCATGCCCGAGAAGGTTTGCGCAATGGAATGAAAGACGTAGGAGAAGGTCCAGGACTCGATGTAGGTGTAGTAGGCAGCAACCGCAATGTTCGTAAAAATTCCAAAGACCCCGAGGTACTTCCAGTACTTTCGGCGTCCCATGGAATTCATGATAAAGGGGGTGCTGTGGTCACCCTTGGTTCCGCCAAAACGCCCAGAGGCCCACTCAATCCAAAGCAAGGGAATTCCGAGAACTAAAAAGCAGACGAGGTAGGGAATCATGAAGGCTCCACCGCCATTTTGTACCGCTTGAACCGGGAAACGAAGGAAGTTGCCCAAGCCTACAGCGTTTCCTGCCATGGCCAGAATGAGTCCTATTCTGGATCCCCAGGATTGTGTGTTGCTACTCATAGGTTCTTGGACTGACTAATTTTCAAATATAGGTATACGGTTCAACACTTCACTAAAAGAATGTGGACTAAATCCCAAGTCTCTTCGGGCTTTGCTAATGTCGAATCCCGTTATGGGTGGGCGCTTTGCCGCTTGACCTAGGGATTCACTAGAAACCGCGTCAATAAGCGAGGCATCGAGGCCTGCGTGGTCGGCAACCCTGCGCACAAGGTCCAGAATGCTCATGGTGTCGGGTCCGCTGATGTTGTAAATGCCCTCGGCTCCAACTTCTGCGATACGCAGGCAGCCATCGGCCAGGTCTACGCTCCAGGTTGGGCTGCGGACCTGATCGTGCACTACCCGAATTCGTTCTCCGCGACCCAATGCCTGGCGTGCCCAGAGGATGATGTTGCTGCGGCTAAGTCCAGGGACGTAGCCTATGACCAAAACAGTTCTCGCAATGGCATAGCGCGCTCCGCTAGCCTTAACTGCGTCTTCAGCCCGCAGCTTGGACCATCCATAAACACTGAGGGGAGCCGGCTCGGCCTCCTCGCCGTAGGGCCCGTTCTTGCCGTCAAAAATGAAGTCCGTACTCAAGAAAATGAGGTGTACGCCGTGACGAGCGCAAGCTTCGGCGCAGTACTTGGTGGCCTCCACATTGAGCAGGTTGCAGGCCTCCTGGTCCTGTTCGCAGTCGTCCACCTGAGTCATGGCAGCGGAGTGAATTACCACGTCGGGCTTGAATTCCTCGAATACTCGTTCATAGTCCTCTTCCTTGGTGCTGTCGAGTTCGGCATAGGGAAATCCAAAGTGGTCGCCACGCGCAGGGCCTCTACCTGTAGCAAGGAGCTCATGGCGGTTCTGACCGAGAAAGAGCAGCGACTGACCAAGCAATCCGTTGGCTCCGGTAATCAAGATGCGTTTTGAGGTCATGGCGTGCAAAGGTGGTTGGCGGTCCGTCGCGAGGCTAGGGCCGACGGGCTGAGCGAATTTCGGCTGCTAAGTCTGTGGCTGCTTTGCGGGCCGCTTGCTTCCAGTCTGAGCCCTTTGATGCATAAAGGACACTTCGAGATGCATTGATTAGAAGACCCAGGCCAGGCCTGTCCCTAAAGGCACCGTGGCGCATCACGTCGGCGACGCTTCCCCCCTGAGCACCAATGCCGGGAACCAGAAAAAAGGTTTCGGGCATCCGTTCGCGAAGGGCTCCTAAGGCCTCGGGGCGAGTGGCTCCCGCGACAATCATGAGGTTCTCTGGGCTGCCCCATTCGCGGTATGCGTCCACGACGGCTTCGTACAGGTGCCGCCCGTCCTCGAGCTTGAGCTGCTGCAGGTCGGCGGCTCCGGGATTGCTGGTTAAGCCCAGCCCGATGACCCACTTATTGAGCCTTAAAAAGGGTTCTACGCTGTCTCGGCCCATGTAGGGGGCAACGGTAATGGCGTCGTAGCCCATGACCTCCAGGATGCCTTCGGCGTAGCGAGCGGCGGTGTTGCCGATGTCTCCGCGTTTGGCGTCGGCTATCAAAAAGGGCTTTTGCGGCAGCGCGCGCAGATGCTCGGTAACTGCGTCAAGGGCGTCCCATCCCGGGCGTCCTAAGGCCTCAAAAAAGGCAAAGTTCGGCTTGTAGGCTAGCGCCACGTCTGCCGTAGAATCGATGATGCCAAGGCAAAATTCTCGAAGTCCGCCCACCCCCTCGGGGAACTGAGCAGGGTCTGGATCAATTCCTATGCACAGGCCGTGGCCCGATTGCTCTATGCGCTGGCTGAGTTCCTGGTAGTTCATTCGTCGGCTCCTTGCTTTAGTCGCTCGGCGTGGTCGGCCACGCGAAGCCCCTCGATGAGGGCCTTGAGGTCGCCGTTCATCACGTCGGGCAAATTATACACCGTCAGGCCGATGCGGTGGTCGGTAACGCGGCTTTGCGGAAAATTATAGGTGCGGATTTTTGCGCTTCGGTCGCCGGTGCTCACCAGCGTTTTGCGGTGCTCGGCCACGAGGGCATCCCGCTCCGCGCGGGCCTTATCCCAAATTCGGGCGCGCAGAACCGTGAGTGCACGGTCGTAATTCTGGTGCTGGGACCTGCCGTCCTGGCATTCCACCACGATTCCCGTGGGGAAGTGCGTGAGTCGAACCCCTGATTCGGTTTTGTTCACGTGCTGTCCCCCTGCCCCACTCGAGCGAAAGGTGTCTTTGCGTATGTCTACGTCTCGAATTTGCACGTCAAGCTCGTCCGCTTCGGGCAACACCGCCACCGTAGCGGCAGAGGTATGCACTCGGCCTTGGCTTTCGGTCGCGGGAACGCGCTGAACCCGATGCACTCCGCTCTCAAACTTCAGGGTCCCGTAGACTTGACTGCCCCGCACCTGAACACTGGCTTCCTTAATGCCACCTATCGAGCCGTCGGTCATGCTAAGAACCTCCATGGTCCATCCTTTTTCGTCGCCGTAGCGCAAGTAGGCACGCAGGAGTTCGCTGGCAAACAAGCCGGCCTCGTCGCCCCCGGTTCCGGCCCGAACCTCGAGCACCGCATCGCGAGCATCCTCGGGGTCTTTGGGAATCAATAACTCCTTGATCTCGGTTTCTATCAGCCCAATACGGCTTCGCGCGGAGTCAAACTCTTCTTGCGCCATAGCGCGCATTTCGGAATCTTTTTCTGTTTCCAGCAACTCCTGCGCCTCATTGCGGTTGGCAAGGGCATCCAAATAGCGAGCGCGAGCCTGCACCAGCTCGTCGAGCTCCTTATACTCTCGGTTCAGGCGCACAAATCGAGCAGGATCAGCCGCTAATTCTGGCGTCATTAACTGGTCGTGCACGTCTTGGTGCCGCACCCAAATTGCCTGGAGTTTGTCTACAAGATTCACGATCGACGGTAGGTATGCACTCCATCGGGAGCGTGAACTTGAACTTCGGGCTGATCGCTGGGCTCGACCCGACCCACAATTTGTGCATCAACGCCAAAACTCTTGGATAGGGCAATGACCTCTTCTGCCGCTTGTAGGCTGTCCAGGTAAAGCTCCATGCGGTGCCCCATATTGAACACTTCATACATCTGGCGCCATGGCGTAGCGGACTCCTTCTGAATTAGGTCAAAAAGCGTCGGAACCGCAAAAAGGTTGTCTTTGACGACCCTGGCATTGCCCAAAAAATGGAGGACCTTAGTCTGCGCGCCACCGCTGCAGTGCACGACTCCGCGCAAGCGAGACCCGAGCTCCTTAATTGCTGGAATCATTACCGGGGCATAGGTTCTGGTGGGCGACAAAACGAGCTTGCCCAGGTCTAGGGGGCTCTCGGCAATGCGGTCGGTCAGCATTCTGGTTCCGCTGTAGACCAAATTAATGTCGGTTTCGGGCGCAAAGCTCTCGGGATATCGCTTGGCCAAGAGATGGCTAAAAATATCGTGGCGCGCAGAGGTGAGTCCGTTGGAACCCATGCCGCCGTTGTACTGGTGCTCGTAGTTCGCCTGACCAAAGCTGGCCAGACCCACTACGTACTGCCCCGAGGCAATGCTGCCATTGTCAATAACTTCGCTTCTACGCATGCGAGCAACCACCGTGCTGTCGACAATAACGGTACGCACGAGGTCGCCCACATCCGCAGTCTCGCCTCCGGTGCTCTCAATGTCCATACCCGCCTGACGCAAATCTTGAAGTACGGACTCCGTTCCCTCAATAAGTGCTTTGACCACCTCACCGGGAATTAAATGCTTGTTTCGCCCAATGGTGGAACTCAGCAAGATCGGGCCCGTGGCGCCCACGCAAAGCAAGTCGTCGGTATTCATGACCACTGCATCCTGAGCAATTCCGCGCCAAACGCTTAAGTCACCAGTCTCCCTCCAGTAGAGGTAGGCGAGCGAGGACTTGGTGCCCGCCCCGTCGGCATGCATTACTAGGCAGTGCTCCGGCGAGCCACTCAAGGCATCGGGCACAATTTTACAAAAGGCATTGGGGAATAATCCCTTGTCAAGCGAGGCAATCGCCTGGTGCACGTCCTCTTTGCCCGAAGACACCCCTCGGTCGGCGTAGCGATTGCTCAAACTCATGACTGCAAAAATAAAACATCCCTTCGACCAATGCCAAGGGGATGCCAAAGGTTATTAACGCTACTTCGTGCGGACGTAGGTACCAACCGGGGGTTCGACCTTATTCCACTCTGGATTGAGCTCCTTGAGCTCCTTCTCCTTCATTTTTAGCGCACTAGCCATTGACTTCAAGGTTTCGCCCAAAGCAACCTGACGGTGGCTTGCATCAAACTCGGCGTAGTCTCCTTTCGCAGTCGTTTTAAGCACCATACCCGGCACGAGGCTCACTCCACGCAAACCGCCATTAATGCGGCGCAGATCCGTGATGGTAATATTGGCGGCACGGCAAACCGTTGCAAACGTTTCTTTCTCGCCAACCGTATAGAACTCGCCCTTAACCAACTTGGCGACCTCTTCTTTGGCGGATTCTGCTATTTGCTCCGCTAATTCACTGGAATCAACCGGTGGCGCAAAGTCTTCGCGAATTACCTTGAAATCAGTACGGCGATTTAAATCGTTGGCGAGCTCTTGCTGCTGGGCCTGCATCTTCTTGATGTTGGACTCCGAAAGAACGGTACCCGCTGGGAATACAGAACTTCCCTTACCCTTGTAGGCAGCCGTCATCTCAAAGGGCTGGGATTCTCCCATGCCCACAGAAACCAAGCGGCCTGGGTCGATTCCCTTGCTGATTAGGTAATTCACGCAGGTGTCGGCGCGCCGTTGAGAGAGAAGGATGTTCTTGTCGTCTGCGTCGCGGTAGTCGGTGTGCGAGCGCAACTCGATAACAATGGTCGGATTTCGCACCAAGGTCGTGTAGACCGTGTCCAGGGAAGAGCGGGATTCATCGTTCAGGTCCCACTTAGCCAGGGCAAAAAACAGGTTAGGCAGTAACACGGGGTACTCAATCGGAGCCATGGTGGCCGTAACTTCCATGGTGTAGCGAAAGGCATTCTCGATTTCGTTAAAGACGAACTTATCAAGGCCTAGGTTGACCGTATTGGAGCCGGCCCCACTGTTGAGGAATTTCTTCTTTTCAAAGGAGTATTCATAGGTCACCTCGGCCACGAGTTTGGGATCGGACAACTCGAACTTGCCTAATTTGTCGGTCATTACGGTGGCCGAGAAACCGTCGCTTCCAGAAATTTTCACGCTAGCATTAGGCAAGGGCAATTGATCCTTGATGCTTTTTAGGGTTCCGCGCAAACCGTACTTTAGAGGAACTTCAAAGAGGCTCCAAATGTCGTCGCCGCCAGTACCTCCGGCGCGATTAGAAACAAAGTAGCCGTCACGAAGTCCGCCCGGACGAAGAATTAAATTGAAGTCGTCCCCTGAACTATTGATCGGAGCCTTAAGGTTTTCAGGCTCGCCAGTCGGCAGACCGTCTACCCCTACTGGAACCCTAAAGAGGTCAAAACCGCCCATTCCCGGGAGGCCGTCTGAGGCGAAGTAAAGAAAGCCGTCGTCGTGAATGAAGGGGAAGAGGTCGTCACCCTTGGAATTCACCATGGCGCCCAAATTCACTGGGTTGGCCCAGGTGCGGCGGCGCTTGTCATAGGAGGCTACCCAGAGATCCTTACCCCCGATACTGCCATCTAAGTCTCCGGCAAAATAAAGCAGCGTCTCGTCTTCGTTAACCGAAGGATGGCCCACCGACCGCGAGGAATCGGCGGTCAGCACCACGGGGGTTGCTTCTTGCCAGGTTTGTCCGGCACGGCGCGTGACATAGATTGCACAACCTAATTGCGCGCGCTTCACGTCCATGCACCGAGTAAAGTAGAGGTTGCGGCGCTTGCCATCGAAGGAAGGCGATCCCTCTTGATCAATAGTATTGATTACCTCCGGAAGGAGTTCTGCCGCCGTAAACTTCTGGGCTTTGGCTGCAGTGGGGTCCGGCTTGCCTGAATTGCCCTTAGGCGATTTTTTGCCGCCGCGAAGCGTTCCGTCGGAATTGAGTCGCTTACTGCTGTAGATGTCAGAAAACTGCTCGTTATTCCAGCCGTCCTTTTTTTTGCCAATACCCCCTTCGCGAGTCGAGGTAAAGAGAAGTTCTTCGTATTCCCCTTGGCGGCCGTCGAATGCAAGGCCGTACTCCTGCGATTTGGTGTTCAAGTCGGTAATGGGTCCGACCTGAAAACGCGTCACAGCCAAGTTCCACGCTACGGCAGCCTTCGAACTCAAAATTCCCTGCTGGGCGCGCGGATCGCTTGGATGAACCTTGGCCATGTCTTCAAAGGCGATTAGAGCGCCGGCGTAGTCCCCTTGGTACTTAAGCATCTCTGCGACACCTAAATAGGCCTCTGGCTGAGTAAATCCAGACTTTATGGCACGGCGAAACTGGGCTTCAGCAGCCTTGTACTGAGCGGTGTAGCGGTAGCTCTCCCCAAGGCGGTAGCTTATCTCTGCCTTGTCAGAGCGTGACTTGACCTTGCTGTAGGCTTTGCGGTAGAGCAGAATAGCCTTAGTGTATTCCTTACCTTGGTAGTAGTCGTCTCCCTGACGAGCAATTTTGGGTCGCTTTGGAGCATCGTCCTCTTTGGACTTCTGTGCCCATACCGAAGTGGTCGAAAGCCCAAAAATTAAGCAAAGGCAGAGGGCAAACGTAAGTCGTGTGGTCATAGTAAATTGGGCATATCAAGCGCTCAGAACACGAAAATAACTAATCACAAGGGATAAAACGAAAAAAGCCCTTTGAACTAACGCTCAAAGGACCAAAATTGTTAAACTAAATGCTCTAACGGATGTAAAGCAGCTCGCGGAATTTGGGCAAAGGCCAGGTTTCGTTGTCTACTATAAGCTCCATTTTATCGACTTCATAGCGAATGGAAGTCAAATAGGGCTTGACGCTGTCGCAGTAGGCCAAAGCACGTTCCCTAGCCGACTCGATTTTGTTGGCTTGCTTGCGGGCTTCGGTCATCGCTGCTACATGGCGAAGGGCCAATTCGATGCGCTCACTGAGCTCCTCGATTACTGCCATCTGCTCTGTACAAGTTCTTTTGAAGGTGGCCTCAGAAAGCAAAGCCTTTAGACGCAGAAGATTCTCACTCATGACACTCTGGTACTTTATCGCCGCAGGAATGATGTGGTTGTTGACCAAATCCCCTAGGGTACGACTCTCAATTTGCAAATGCTTGAAGTACTCTTCTTGCAAAATCTCGTAGCGTGCGTGCAGCTCAACCTTACTCAAAACTCCGTGGCGATTGAAGAGCTCTTCGGCATCCTTCGTAACCAGGTAATCCAGTGCCCTCGGGGTGTCTGGGGTGTTGTTCAGTCCGCGCTTTGCCGCTTCATCCCTCCAAGAGTCGCTGTAGCCGTCTCCTTCAAAGCGGATTTTTTTAGAGGCTTTGATGTAGTCCTTCAGCACGCTAAAGATGGCATCGTCCTTCTTAAGGCCTCCCGCAATCTGGGCGTCAACGTCAATCTTAAACTGTCGAAGCTGGTCAGAGACCATAAGGTTTAGCGTAGTCATGGCATGCGAGCAGTTCGCCAAGGAGCCCACGGCGCGAAGCTCAAACTTATTGCCCGTGAAGGCAAAGGGCGAGGTGCGGTTGCGGTCGGTATTGTCGAGTAGAATCTCGGGGATTTTACCCACCACATTGAGCTTAAGGTCCGTTTTCTTCTCTGGAGACAGCTTGCCGCCGTCGAGTTTCTCAAGTTCATCCAGCACTTCGGTCAGCTGGCTGCCAATAAACACCGAAATAATTGCCGGTGGGGCCTCGTTGGCTCCCAGCCGGTGGTCGTTGCTGGCCGAGGCAATTGCCGCTCTAATTAAGTCTGCCCTATCGTGCATGGCCTTAATGGTCGATACAAAAAAGCTCAAAAAGAGCAGGTTTCGCTTGGGCGTTGCCCCAGGAGCCAAAAGATTGATGCCTGTGTCGGTCGCCAGCGACCAGTTGTTGTGCTTTCCGGAGCCGTTCACGCCTGCAAAGGGTTTCTCGTGCAGCAGTACCCTAAAATTGTGGTGGGCAGCAACCTTGGCGAGCAAATCCATGAAAAGAGAGTTGTGGTCCACCGCGACGTTGGCCTCCTCAAAGATGGGGGCAAATTCAAACTGGCCTGGAGCCACCTCATTGTGGCGGGTTTTTACCGGAATTCCCAGCAAATGGCTCTCGTACTCAATCTCCCTCATGAATTGAATCACGCGCTCTGGGATGCTGCCAAAGTAGTGATCCTCCATCTGCTGGCCCTTCGCGGGGGAATGCCCAACCAGGGTTCGACCGGTCATTACCAAATCCGGACGAGCGTGAAAGAGGGCATCGTCGATCAAAAAATACTCCTGCTCCCAGCCCAAGGTTGCATGAACCTTGGTTACGTTCTTATCAAAGTACTGGCAAACCGCCGTAGCTGCCTGGTCAATGGACTGAAGCGACCGCAGCAAGGGCGTCTTGTTATCTAATGCCTCGCCCGTGTAGGCCACAAATACCGAGGGAATGCAAAGGGTGTCCGCCAAAACAAAGGCAGGCGACGTCGGATCCCAGGCCGTGTATCCACGAGCTTCGAATGTATTTCGAATTCCTCCGTTCGGGAAGCTCGAGGCATCTGGCTCAGCCTGCACAAGCATCCCACCATTGAACTTTTCGATGGCATAGCCGTCCTCCGTAGGCTCAAAAAAGGCATCATGCTTCTCTGCTGTAGCACCAGTCAGTGGCTGAAACCAGTGGGTGTAGTGCGAAGCGCCCTTGGAGATGGACCATGCCTTCATAGCGGTTGCCACCTGGTCTGCGGTCGTGCGATCTATCTTATCGCCGCGATTCATCGCCTTCATGACGGACTCAAAGGCCTCCTTGGGCATGAATTCCCTCATGACCCTTTTGTCAAAAACATTGGAACCGAAATACTCCGACACCCTCACGAAAGGCTTGGTGAACACGGCAGGTTTGTGGGCGAGTGCGGTCTCTAAACCCAGGAAGCGAGAAGTAGGCATGACGAAGAGTGGATCAAACGATGATTAGAGCCACAAAATTATTCGAAAACCTTCTTTATCTACAAGTTTTTTGGATAATTTTTCAACAAAGCCCTAAAAATTAGGGGTATGATGACTAAAAACTACTTTTTTCTTGGGACTACCCCCTCTATTTCTGACTTGATGTCTTCAACGGCGTCTTTTATGTCTTTGACTGCCGTCGGTTCTTCAGACAGCATTTGCTGGGTAAGGTCTGCCTGAGCATTCTTTACCGTACGGATTCCTTTAGCTAAAGAACGAATGAAGCCCGGCAATCGGTCGGGGCCAAAAAGCATCAGCACCGCAAAAAGCAGCATTACTACTTCTCCGGTGCTGATGAAAAGAACAGTCATTTAAGGAATACGCTACTTCTTGGAGCTGTCGTAAACTAAGGGAGAAGCTATAAATAGGGAAGAATAGGTACCGACTGTGATTCCAAACAGGATGGCAAAAATAAATCCGCGAAGCACCTCTCCGCCCAAAAAGAAGATCACCAAAAGCACCACGATAGTGGTAAAGGAGGTATTGAAGGTGCGACTCAGGGTTGCATTGAGAGCGTTATTCAGTACTTCTGCATTGACCTTCTTCTTCTTGTCCATTCCGAGTACTTCACGCACGCGGTCAAAAACTACCACGGTATCGTTAATCGAATACCCAATAACAGTAAGAATAGCGGCAATGAATGCCTGGTCCACCTCGAGCGAGAAGGGCAGTATTCCGTCAAGAAGTACAAATGCGCCCAGTGTAATGATAACGTCATGCATCAACGCAACAACGGCACCCATGGAGTACTGCCATGCACTAAATCGAACAAGGATGTACAAGAAGATTCCAAGAAGCGACAAAAGAATGGCCCAAACGGCCGAGTTGGCAATATCATCAGCAACCGTCGGCCCTACCTGGCGGTAGGAAACAATGCCCAAATCCGCATCCCCGGGATTCATAAATGCTTCGCTGGAGGGAGGGGTCTTATAGAAACCCTTTACCCCTTCAAAAACGAGCAATCGCAACTGTTCCTCTACCTCAGGACCCGATTCATCAATGCGGAGGTTGGTCGTAATGACAACCTGATCGCTGCTTCCTAAGGTCTTGACAATTGGAGTGAATGATTTACCATTGTCGTCCACCAGCTTTTGCGACAGAGCGGAACTAATCTCTGATACTTCTACCGGCTGGTCAAAACGCACCTGATAAGTACGTCCACCTTCAAAATCTACCCCGTAACTCAATCCCTTGGTGAACAGAGCGACAATTGAAACTAGGACCAAAATACCTGAAATTACATAGGCCGGAATTCGAGTTCCAATAAAATTAAATTTGGTACCCACAAACCACTTCTCCGTCGCCTTAGTGGTGAACTTCATGGTTGCACCCTTAGAAAACCTCCACTCAATGTAGAGCCGTGAAACGAAGATGGCCGTGAACAGTGACGATAAAATTCCGATAATCAAGGTCGTTGCAAATCCCTTAATAGGGCCTGTTCCCACCAAGAATAGAATGATGGCCGTAATGAGGGTTGTTGCGTTGGCATCAAGGATCGCACCGCGCGAAGCAGCGTAACCGTCTTTAACGGCAGTTCGAGTGTCTTTACCGGCGGCTAACTCCTCTCGAATACGGTCAAATATCAGTACGTTGGCATCTACGGCCATACCAATGGTCAGCACGATACCCGCCATACCTGGAAGCGTCAATACCGCGGAGATGGCATCGAGAATTCCAAAAATGAAGAACATGTTTACCAAAAGGGCAATATTTGCCGCAACTCCGCCCCCAGCATAGTAAAAAACCATGTAAGCAAAAACCACCAAAAAGGCAAAGATGAAGGAACTGAAACTCGCAGAAATAGCTTCTTTACCTAGGCTGGGTCCAACCACGTCGGCCTGAATCACGCGGGCCGGTACCGGAAGCTTTCCGGCTTTGAGCACGTTAGCAAGGTCAGTGGCCTCTTCAAGGGAGAATCCCCCTTCAATTTGAGTGCGACCGCCCGCAATTTCATTGATTACTCTCGGATAGCTGTACACTAAGTTATCCAGCACTACAGCAACGTGACCCTTGGGGTTCTTCGCGCTTTCTTCGGCGGTAATGCGCTGCCAAACTTGTGAACCAAGGCCATTCATCGACATCGTCACTATTGGATTGTTTCCTTGGTCAAACTCGCGCTTTGCGTCAACAATAACCCCACCGTCCAATTCGGGCTGCATGGAGCGGTTTCCCTGAAGAGCAATCAAAAAGGAGATTCCGGCCTTCGCGTCGGGTCGAGTCCAGGCAAAGCGCACGTAGCGCTTGTCTCCAGGTATGAGTGAAGCGACAACATCGGTGCGCAAATAGGCATTAATGGTGGCGGTATCCTTGGGCAAAGCAAAGCCAATGATCGGACCCTCTAATGGCGTAAAAGTCTGTGGGTCAACATTTAATTGAAAAATATTGAGCAGGGGATTGTGCTTAAGAGCAGAAGAATCGTTGGCAGCCACGGCGGTGGACTCCGGCTTGGTGACCTCATTAGCATCGATTGCGGTGGGCAGATCGATGGCCTTGGGAGTCTTTTTGGTCGACGTTTTAGCCGCATTCGGGTCGGGCACTACCGCGCGAAGTCGGTCGTTGGCGTCCACCATAAACTGCATCCATGCTGCGCCATAGTCCGCTCGCCAAAATTCAAGTCGTGCAGTAGACTGCAAAAGGCGCTGAACTCGAGCCGGGTCCTTAACGCCAGGGAGCTCTACCAAAATGCGTCCCGTATTGCCGAGGCGCTGCAGGTTGGGCTGAACAACCCCGAATTGGTCAATCCGCGCCTTGAGCACGGTATACACGTTTTGCACGGAGGCGTCTACGTCAGCCCTAATCGCTGCCTTTATTTCTTCATCGGTGGCATTGAATCCAAGACGGTCAGACATATCCTTGGTTCCGAAGAGTCCTGGATCGTTCCAAGAACGGCTGCCGCGCTTGGCATCTAGGGCCTTGATAAAAAGGTCTATGTAGGCTTCGCCACTCTGGACCTGCGCCTTGTCTGCGTCGGCCAAAGCCTCGGCCAACAAAGGATCCTTGGCGTTGGCAGACAAGCCAATGAGCACGTCACGCACCGACACTTCGAGAATCACGTTCATGCCTCCACGAAGGTCAAGACCGAGGTTCATCTCTTTTTCTTTGACCTCTTTGTAGGTGAAGTTGGCAATGCCAAGGTTATAAACTTTTTGATTCGCGAGGGAATCTAAAGCCCCGCTAAGCCGCGAGGCATCACCGCCCACAGACTCCAGAGCACGTTTCTCAACTTGCTGGGCCACGAAGGTGAACGACAATTCGTACAGTGCTGCCAGGGCAAAAGCCACGGCAAACAGGCGGACAACAACTTTATTTTGCATGCTCGGAATCAATTTAGTACGAGGCGGCAAATATAGGTGAATTACCTTTGGGAATATGCTCACGGTTCTTAGAAATACGCTTTACATCGCCCTACTCCTTGGCTCCGCCTTTGCGGCCGACGCGCAGGTAAGCTGGCGGTTTCGACCAAGCAGCGCAGCAACCATGCAGCAGGCCTCAGGCCAAGTCCTTGCCCTGGGAACTGCGGGGGGGCTTAATAATCCGCAACTCTATTCGGTCGACCTCAATGGAGACGGCGTGAAAGACATGATAGTATTTGACCGCGACGGCGACCGTTGGCTGGCACTGGAGCGGGTTAATGGCCAGTGGATCGAACGCCCAACCTGGACGAACAACTTCCCGACCAACAAGCAGTGGGTGCATGTTGTGGACTACAACTGCGACGGCATACCCGACATTTTTGGTTGGGTTGTGCACGGAGTCGGCGTTTGGCAGGGTCAGCGAACAAACGGAATTCTCTCGTTCACCTGGGCCTTGGGGCCGGTGACGGAACTGCGCTCGGTGTATACCGCGGGGAGTCCGGCCTACAACCTGCAGGTGCTGAGCGCAGACCGGCCCTACATTGGCGACATCGATCAAGACGGTGACATCGACGTGCTCTGTTTTGACCAGGGCGGAACCAAAATCGAGTGGCACCAAAACCAGCAAAACTGCGGACTGACCTTTATTCGCGCCGACGGCTGCTGGGGCGATGTGGAAGAATCAGGGGTACGAAATGCTCTTGTCATTGATGCCTGCATTGGCTCGCTCCCGCCTCAAGTGCCGCAGACCGAGGATGTGAAGCATTCCGGTTCTACCCTGCTCCTGCACGACATGAACGGCAATGGACTGCCGGACGCCTTGATTGGCGATGTTTCCTATGAGTCCGGTGTGGTCGGTTTTAACGTTGGAACCCTGGCTCAAGCCAACATTGAGAGCCAAGACAGCACTTGGCCTGTCGCGAGCAACCCAGTGAATTTGATGTTTCCGGGATTTTCAGCCGTAGATGCCAACCTAGACGGCGTAAGCGAAATCGTAGTGAGCCCAAACATGTATTCTGGATCGGCCGACTCCTGCGTCTGGCTTTACCAAAACAACGGCAGCGCAGCAGCACCGGTATGGCAGCGCACGCAAACCCGATTCCTTCAAGACGAAATGGTAGAATTGGGCACCTATTCAGTGCCTTATGGCGCCGACCTCAATACCGACGGGCTTGTTGACCTTATAATCGGCAGCCGAAGGGGACTGTCGTATTGGGTGAATTATGGAACGATTAGCCAGCCCGTTTGGCGCGCCACCCCAATAAATACGCCTTCTAACCTCGGACCGGACCCCACTTGGACTGCTCCCGTTCTAGGCGACCTCAACGGAGACGGACTGGTGGATATGGCAGTGGGTCGACCCAACGGTCAGGTTTACGTGGCCTACAATAGCGGCACCTTGATAAGTCCCAGCTATAGCGGGTCCGCAGCATTGCTGACGAGCCACGACGTGGGCCAAAACGCGAGCCCGGAACTTTTTGACCTGGACGGCGACGGCGATTTAGACCTGCTCATTGGCAACGAGAAGGGCGATGTCGCTTTCATAAGAAACGACGTCGGCACCTGGATCTTGGTAAGCGAAAACTTTGGCTCCATTGACGTAGATACGGCAAGGACCTTTAATGGCCGTTCGATACCCCGCGCCTACCTCAACGGGGGGCAAATGGAATTGTGGGTCGGAAGCCGCTACGCTGGGGTCCTAGCCTATCCCAATGCCTCAAGCATCCTTACGCTTCCGCCGAGCCAGAGTCCGCTCATTCTAACTGCCAACGCGCAGCCCACGGCGACTACGCTCCAAACCCCTTTTGGCGGAAGCCGGCGCACCGGAAGGCACCAATACCTCATCAAGGCCTCGGAACTTGCGGCGGCTGGAATTTCGGGGCCCACGCGCATTCAAGGCTTGAAGGTGAACTGTATTACCTCAAGCGCCCCCTACCTAAGTCAGGGTTTTACGGTGAGCGTTCGCCACAGCAACGACCAATCCCTGGTCGGCATGGGTCCTGGCGGTGAGGTGGGCTTCTCCTACCTCGCGGTGCTTAGCCAAGGCTGGAATTATATTTCGTTTCAGAACCCTGTTGACTACGACGGGCAGTCCAATCTGGTGGTGGAATTTTGCTTTAGCCGAAACCTTCCCAGCAGCGACGTGCACTTGTCGGCACACCGAACTCCTTTTGCCAGCCATGCTTTTGGCGACGTTGCCAACAACAACAGCATCCTCAGCGACGGCTGCGCCATGCCAGGGCTTGGGACCGACAGCCTTAGAATTGATCTTGAGTTTTTAATGACGCCCCGGCTTCAGCGCGGCAGTACTATGGCCCACGACGGAAGCCTGAACGCACCCTGGTTTGGTGACTTAGACAGCGACGGCCGGCCAGAATTGATTTTGGGCGTTGGAACGGGAGGAATCCGCTACATGACCTCGGACACCAACCAAATTGGAAGCGATGAAGGCACTATTCTGCCTTCGGAATTGGTCGTTTACCCCAACCCGGGGACCGACTGGCTTTATGCTCGGGTAGAAACCAAGGTTAATGTTCTTGCCCTAGACGGCCGATTTATTGGCGAGTTTGCAATTGGTCCCAACCAGGCCCTGAATACCCGAAGCTGGCCGGCGGGTGTGTACCTGCTCTGGAGTCCGGTGGGAATTACGCGATGGATCAAGCTTCCTTAATCATTCTGTACGACGGGCATTGTGCCCTCTGCCATCGCTCGGTTTATTGGCTCAACGCCCTGGACCGCGAGGGGCTGCTTTCTTTTGCCCCGCTGACTCCGCAGTGGTCGGAGGCTCATCCGGGCGGAGTTATTTTGTGGACTCCGAATGGGGTGTTTTATGCTGCCGACGCCGTGGTCACCGCACTGCGGCATACCCGGCCATGGGGGCCTTTGCTGGCGACGGTGGTTCGGTTTACGCCGGGGTATAAAAAAATATACCGGTGGGTTGCGACCCACCGGTACCGAATTTTTGGCTTGACCGATAAGGATCTTACAAGCTGTCCAAGACCACGTTCATGGCGCGGACGGCCGCTGCGCTTTTCGCAAACTCCGCCGCTTCCTCCGCGTTGAGTCGGTAGTCCACAATCGACTCCCAACCCTTGGCGCCCACTACCACGGGAACGCCCATACAGATGTCGCTCTCTCCATACTCTCCCTCGAGGTAGACCGAGCAAGGAAAAATCTTCTTTTGGTCGCGGACTATGCTCGCGGTAAGCACGGCACCCGCAGCACCCGGCGCATACCATGCGGAGGTTCCGAGCAGGCCGGTTAGGGTTGCACCACCAACCATGGTTGCCGATTTAACCTCGGCCAGCTTCTCGGCACTGAGGTAGTTGCTCACTGGAGTGCTTTGATAGCTTGCCATCCGGGTCAATGGAATCATGGTGGTGTCGCCATGACCACCAATGACGGTGGCCTGCAGGTCGCTCACCGGAAGGTCCAGGGCTCCAGACAAGAAGTACTTAAATCGCGCGGAGTCAAGAATTCCACCCATGCCAATGATGCGGTTCTTGGGCAATCCGCTCTGCTTGGCCGCCAGGTAGGTCATGGTGTCCATTGGATTGGAAATCACCACAATAATGGCCTCGGGGGAATACTTCAATGCATTGTCAACCACCGACTTCACAATTCCTGCATTAGTACCTATGAGCTCCTCGCGGGTCATGCCCGGCTTGCGCGGTATACCGCTCGTTATAACTACGACCTTGGACCCCGCCGTTGCAGCGTAGTCGTTGGTAACGCCATGAACCACGCTGCTAAAGCCGTTGAGCGTAGCCGTTTGGTTCATATCCATGGCCTTGCCCTCGGCAAAACCTTCTTTGATGTCAAGAAGTACAATAACTTCAGCGAGTTCCATGCGGACCATGGCTTCTGCACAGGTTGCGCCTACGTTTCCGGCGCCTACAACGGTAATTTTCATCGGTTTGCTGTATTAAAAAAAAGAGCCGCAAAGCGACTCCACAAAGGTATAATCTAAAGGCGGAGACTTAAGCGTCAATGCGCGCATAGCGGGCATTTTTCTCAATAAATTCTCTTCGTGGCGGAACGTCATCCCCCATAAGCATAGAGAAGATACGGTCGGCCTCGGTAGCATTGTCAATGGTCACCCGCTTGAGCGTCCGAGCCTCTGGGTTCAGCGTGGTTTCCCAGAGCTGCTCTGAGTTCATTTCACCAAGACCCTTGTAGCGCTGCACGCTAACCCCAGACATGTCTTCTCCGCCGAGCTCACGACCGGCTTGATCGCGCTGGGTTTCGTTCCATGCATACTGGGACTTTTGACCCTTTTTTACCAAGTAAAGAGGGGGCGAAGCGATGTACACGAAGCCACGCTCCACAAGATTCTTCATGTATCGGAACAGGAAGGTTAGTACCAGGGTCGCAATGTGGGAACCGTCCACGTCAGCATCCGCCATAATGATGATCTTATGGTAGCGGAGTTTCTCGGTGTTTAGGGCCTTGCTGTCTTCTGGGGTTCCTATGCTTACTCCTAAAGCCGTGAACATGTTGCGAATTTCTTCGTTCTCAAAAATCCGATGCAGCATGGCCTTCTCCACGTTCAAAATCTTGCCGCGCAAGGGCAAAATAGCTTGAAAACGGCGATCGCGACCTTGCTTGGCGGTACCGCCCGCAGAGTCACCCTCTACCAGAAAGATCTCGCACTGTGCGGGGTCGGTCTCTGAACAGTCGGCCAACTTACCCGGGAGGGAGTGGGAACCTAAAACCGTTTTGCGCTGAACCATCTCGCGTGCCTTTCGGGCTGCAATACGGGCCTTGGCGGCCAAAACAACCTTCGAAACAATGATTCTCGCCTCGTTTGGGTGCTCCTCTAAGTAGTTGTTAAGCATCTCGCCCACAATGCGGTCTACGGCGCCGGCCACCTCGCTGTTGCCAAGTTTAGTCTTGGTTTGCCCCTCAAACTGGGGCTCCATAACCTTAACGCTAATAACTGCGGTCAATCCCTCGCGAAAATCGTCGCCAGCAACTTCAATTTTTTCCTTAGTCAATATACCCGATTCATCGGCGTACTTCTTGAGCGTCCGGGTGAGGGCACGACGAAAACCGGCCAAATGGGTTCCACCCTCGTGCGTGTTAATATTGTTGACGTAGGAATGAATAATCTCCGCGTAGGAGGTGTTGTAGATCATTGAAACCTCCACCGGAATGCCCTCAATCTCGCCTTCCATATACATTGGCTCAGGAATAAGCTTCTCGCGATTCTGGTCGATGAATTCCGTGAATTCCTTTAGTCCGCCCACACTAAAAAACTCCTGGCTTCTTTGGGTTCCGTCGTCTTGAATGTCACGCTCGTCGGTCAAAAGAATACGAATTCCGCGGTTCAGGTAGGACAGTTCGCGCAAGCGAGCTGCCAAAATATCGAACTGATACACATTCTCGTAGAAGATGGAGGTATCGGGCTCAAAATACACGATAGTTCCGCGAATGGAAGACGGACCCACCTCTTTAACGTCGTACAAGGGCTTACCGATGTTGTACTCCTGCTGGTACTCCTTGCCGTCTCGGTGCACGTTGACCTTGAGCAAGGAAGACAGTGCATTAACGCAGCTCACACCCACACCGTGCAGACCTCCAGAGACCTTGTAGGAGTCTTTGTCAAACTTTCCGCCGGCGTGAAGTACCGTCATCACCACCTCGAGTGCCGACCTTCCCTCCTTGGTGTGAATGGCTACCGGGATGCCCCGACCGTCGTCTTTTACCGTAATACTGTTTGCCTCGTGGATCGTTACCTCGATGCGGGTAGCATGCCCGGCTAAGGCCTCATCAATGGAGTTATCAACTACCTCATAAACCAAATGGTGAAGGCCTCTCTGGCCCACATCACCGATGTACATGGCGGGACGCTTGCGAACTGCTTCTAAACCTTCTAAGACCTGTATGCTGTCTGCGCCGTAATGCTTGTTTTCGCTCATAATTCCAATAAAAGGGAGTTATCGCAAAGGTAACTCATTGCTTGCGGCAGGGAGTCTTATATGCTAAAAATTAGGCCCGTTTATCAACATTTTTTTCAACAAGAAGCACGAACGGCGACCCGTTGACACTTGGAGCGCTACACGACTAAAACTTGTACAGTAGGCCAAAATTTACCCGAATGCCCTGAACGGGATAGCCCATCCACCATTCAGCCCGCTGGTTGAGCAGGTTGTCGATGCGGACCACTGCGTCCAGTTGGCTGTTGTAGCGGTACTGGGCACCAAGGCGAACATCAATAAAAGCTGGTAAATCGTAGGGCTGGAGCAAGCCATTGAGCGTCGTGCGAGGGCCTCGAAGCACCGCGGCGGCATCAAGACGAACTTTCTCACCAAAATTGGCCCTAGCCTGCGCACCAAACTCATACTTCGGCAGATGGTATACTGGTCCACCGGTGGAATCCTGAATCGCATAACGCATCAAGCCATGCAGCCGCAGGTCCCAAACCTCCTTGAACTGAAAGGTCAGTTCGCCCGTGGGCTCCAGTGAAGTGACCTTCACGTAGTCCATGCCCACCCGACCGCTATCGTCGAGAATTCCGAAATCCACGTCAGGCCGAACGACCATGGGGTAGTTGTCCCAAGTGGCGAAGCGTCCGCCAAAGCGGTATCCTATAATACGGCTCCACCGTCCGGTAGCTCCACCGTAGATGCTGCTACTGCGTATGGCCTGATAAGTAGCCCCTTCTGACAAGAAGGGCAAGGACTCTACCCGGGCTCGCATACCGCCGTTGTCGACTTTACCCTCCATTCCTCCGTAGAGGTAGAGCACGTTGCGAACAAGGGGAACCTCCACGTGAACCACCGGCGGAAAGTAGGGCAGGGTTATTTGCCCGGCTCCACCCGTGAAGATCATGTTCAGGCCAAAGCGAAAGCGAATTCCCTTGATGCTGTCGGCGAGCGAAGGGCTAAACTGCGCAGCCCAAGCAATTTGCGAGGTATCGATGCGCTGTGTGCCTTCCAACTGGTTAATCGAAAAGTGGAGGGGCAGATTAAGTACTAGATTTTGCACGGGCAGCGCGGACTCGAGCTGAGCGCGGGCACCGGACTCCACCTGCCGCCCGCCTTGATCAATCCATCGGTGTCCGTCCACAGAAATACTGCGAAACACCTGAGTTCTGCGGTAGCGCGTAGACTGGTAGCGCGCTCCAAAAGTATAGTTCTGGATATTCCGCCCCGGAGCTGCTGCCGCGGTATCTTGGTCATTAATGCCAGGATAGTGCCGCTGGCCATAAAACGGAATTTGGTCCCAGGCACCGCCCGCTTCAAAGCGCAAGCGACCTCGGTTAAAGATGCGCTCGTAGTTGGCGTCCACCGTGCTGTTCGCCCATGTCGCACGATCAAACACGATGATTTTCGGATCAAATCCTCCGCGGGTCGACCGGTGCGCCGCCTTAACGGACCACATTTGACTCACGCTGCGCACGCTTCCAAGGGCAGCTTCGGCCTCTACAGAACCGTAGTTGCCGACAATTAAAGAAAGGTAGCGCGAAGGCAGGCGGTCCAGCTTGGTCTTTATGATTTTAATGGGTGGAATTTGCTCCATAACCGGCTCCATACCAATCACCTGGGGACGCACCAAAATGCTGATGGGCAGCTTTTGAATCGTCGTATCGCCAAGACCGGGTTGCCCCGAAATCTTGATGGCCTCCGCAACCTTTGCACGGTACTTGTCGGTCACCGATACTTCAATCTGGCCCACCTGGGCAGCGCTCGGAAGAGCCAAAGCAAGGGCTAATGCCGCTGCTGTAAACTTTATATTAATCAGCATCATTGGTTTGCGGGGCATTAGATGGAAGCTCTGCGGCATTGAACTCGGCAAGCAAGGCCTGAGCCTCCCGTACCAGTTCGTCAGACGGATGCTCTGAAATCAAAAAATCTAAGGTGTAGCGTGCCTGAAAACCATCATTCAAGCTGGCGTAGTTGCGCGACAATACCAGCAGGGCCCTGTAGCGCCACTCCGTTTGACTCGGGTAGTTATCGAGAAGGGCAAAAACCTCTTCGCTCGAGGCCGCAAACTGCCCGCGAATTCGAAGAATCTGTGCTTTGGCATAACGTGCTTCTGCCTGAACTACTACAAAACCGTCTTCAATGGCCTGGTCGGCTGCAACCAACCAGGTTCCCAAGCGGACGCTATCGCTGGCTAGCGCGCGGTACTTGCCCTCGAGCAAGCGCATGCGCAGAGAAAGGGCCTCGCTGCGCACTTCAGGGGTTTCGCGCTGGTCCGCTAGAATTCCTTCGGCATAGGTCAAGGCGACGTCACTGTTGCCCTCGGCATAGTGAGCCCTCATCATGGCTCGTGAGGCCTCACTTCGAAGGCTTGCGTCCTCGGCAAGAGCAATCAAGCGCTCCGCATGGCTTTTGACCTCCGTCCAATCCTTGCGGGCCTCGGCGTCTCTGAGGAGCCATTTGTAGGCAGATACGGTATTGGCGCCAATAGGGGCCCTGACCACGCCTTGATAGTAGGGTAATGATTGGGCCATTTGGCCCGTCATTCGGGCGGATTCCGCAGCCTGAAACTGCGCAATTGGGGCAAAGTATCCGTCGGGGAAGCGCTTCAAGTAGCGCACAAAGGCATCGAATGAAACCGAATACTGGGACTGGGCAAACTTGTCGTAGGCAGACATGTAGGCCACAGAATCCAGCTCGCTAGCGCGGATTCCCGAGGAGGGCATGCCCTGCACCCATTCCAGGTAGTCGTCTATACGGTTGGCCTCGTCAAAGACCGACCGGGCTCCGGCTACCGCCTCGCGCGCTTCGTCGGTGCCTGGATGCTCGCGCACAACCCCTTGAAAGGCCGTTATTGCCCCCGAGAGGTTGTTGTCGTTCCTTCGGGCGAGGGCAATGTTTAGCGCTGCCCTTCGGGCTTTTTCTGCGTTGGGTTTACGGCGAATGTAGGCCGCGAATGCTTCTTCAGCCTCGCTGTTCCGGCCCATGCGAAGCAGGGTTTGGGCGCGCTCAAAAAGGGCTTCGTCGGCGCGTGCCGAACCCGTCTTCTCGATGCCTGCAAGCTGGGTGATCTTGCCCGCATTGTCTCCCAGGAGTCCGCGGCAAAGCGCCTGCTGAAAACCAGCATACTCTGCATCAGCGCTTGATCCCTTGGCTATTTTTGCATAAAAGTCACGGGCAAGGGCATGGCGTCCCAGCAGAAAGTAGAGGTCGGCAATGCGAAGTTCCGCATCCTCGCGGCGGCGGTCAGCCGCCGAGGCATCCTCTAAGAACACCCTAAAGCTCGCGGCCGATTCTTCGAGACGATCAAGACGGTAGAGCGCATAGGCCTTATTGTACTGCGCCGCAGGGCGCTCCGAGAGGTTAAAACTGCCCGGAACCTTTAGAAACTTGTCGGTCTGGTCGAGGGCTTCGCGGTAGTCGCCCTGTCGGTAGGCCATCTCACCCTTCCAAAAGTGAGCGAGTGCCGTGTATCCTCGGTCGAGGGGGTAACTCAGAGACTGGTCCATAAGTTCATTGGCCTTGTCCCACTGCGAGGATTGGTAGAGCTCTACGCCCCTAAAGTAGGCAACCTTTTGGTAGGCCTCTCGCATGGCTGATGATCCCATTCCGGTCTGCACGATGGCCTCAATGGCCCGGCCGTAGTCGCGGCTGGTCAGGTACAAATTGGCGAGGTACTCATTGGCTTCTCGTCGGTATTCCGTGCGGGGGAAGTCGCGAAGAAACTGATTAAAAATCGGAATGGCATCGCCAAATGGCCCCGCGCTGCGGTAGGTCAACTTGGCATACTGAAAGGCTGCCTGCTCCCGAGTTGTCTCGTCGGCCTTGCTCTGCAAAATGGAACGGAAGGCTGACTGGGCCTCCTCCCAGCGCTCGAGACGCGCGTAGCTGTCGCCGAGCATCAGGCGCGACTGCACCAACCAATCGGTAGTGCTTTCGCTGGGCAACTGATTAAAAGCACGTATCGCGCCTTCGTAGTCTTTGGTTTGGTAGGAACAAACCCCCATTTGATAGTTGATTTCGGGCGAAACCCTTCCTCCTTGGGCACGATTAAACTCAAAATAGGGTATTGCGTCGGCATAGCGCTTTTTGCGGACCATGCTTTGGGCCACCAGCAAGGCAATCTCGGGAGCACGCTTGGCCGAAGCCTGCTTAATTAGGCCCTCACCAAGCTTAAGGAGTTCATCGTCCTTGCCCTGGCGAGCAAAAATCTGGGCTAGGTAGTAGGGCACCACTGCGCCAAATTCCTCGTGGTTTTGAAGGGGCTCTAGGCTTTCTAGGGCAGTCTGGTCGGACTTCTCTAGGTAGGCAATGTGGCCGTAGTAGTACTGGGCAGTCTTGGCGACGGGACTTTTCGACTTTTTGGCCGCGCCCAGTTCAGCCTTGGCCTGGTCAAACTCATTGAGCAAAAAGTGGGCATAACCCAACTTAAACTGCACCTCAGCGCGCAAGCCCGATGCCAGATCGACCCCGTCGAGCTGCCGGAGCCAACGCTTGGCCTCCTGGTACCTCCTGCGGTTGAAGGACTGCTCCGCGGCCTCCAGTATTAGGTCAATGCGTCTGGACGAGGAGGGGTAGGTTTGCAAAAATGACTCCGCGTATTCCTCGGCATCGCGGTGCAGCAGGCGAATCGAGCATAGCGCTTGGTAGTACATCGACTGCTCCGACCAGTCGCTGGCCTCGGGGACCATGCTGCGAACCTGGCCAAAATGCTCGTAAGCCGAGCTGTATAGGGCACGATCAAATCGGGCGCGCGCTTCAGCAAAGAGGGCCTCGGGCTGCTGGCCGGTAATAGGCTGCTGGGCAAAAAGGCTTGCGCTATACAAAAGCGCGGTAAAAAACGTTATCCTCATGGTTTTCAAAAGTACATCCTGCTATTGGTTCCGCTCTCGTTACTTTGCACAAACTATGCCCATGGAAAACGTTCCCGTCATTTCACTCAGTAAAGCCTGCATTATGCAGGGCGACCATCGTGTTCTCAGCGACGTAGACCTTGAGGTAGGCACCGGCGAATTTGTATACATCATAGGCGCCACAGGCTCTGGCAAGTCGTCTTTGCTCAAAACACTTTATGCGGACCTTCCCCTAGAATCGGGAGCAGGACAGGTTGTAGGCCACGACTTGCGCAATCTTCCTGAACGAGAAATTCCCTACCTACGCCGAAAGCTTGGCGTAGTTTTTCAGGACTTTCAGCTGCTGATGGACCGCAGCGTGCGCGACAACTTGAATTTTGTACTGCATGCCACGGGTCAAATGAACGAGGGGGAGAACAGCGACCGCATTGATGCCGTGCTCCGACGCGTAGGAATGCCCACCAAGGGGCACAAAATGCCCCATCAACTCTCCGGCGGAGAACAGCAGCGCGTGTCGATTGCCCGCGCTCTTTTGAACGATCCGCCGCTGATTTTGGCCGACGAACCCACAGGGAACCTCGACCCGCACATGTCTGAGGAGTTAATGCACCTGCTCGAAGAAATTAGAGCAAGCGGACGCAGCATTCTTATGGCCACGCACGACTACGCCCTTCTGCTTAAGTTCCCGCACGCCACCTACCGCTGCGCCAACGGAACCCTAGCCTCCACGGTACAAAAAACCCTATAAATCTTCCCTGTACTTAGGGCTTCGCCGCACTGTAGCGCTGAAGTTTAGGGGGTCAAACCTACCAGGCCTGCGCGCTGCGCAGGGCTTCTTTGGCATGCGCTGCAGTCCAAGGCTCTGACTGCGCCGCTCGGATTGCTTCGTAGGCCTGCGGCCAGCTGCGGTAGGTACGCACCCTATGGCCGAGGTTTAAACCGGCCACGGCGTCTTCGTGAGCGACAATGTGTCGGCCCTGCAGAAGGGCTTGAATTAATTTGAACTTGATTCCGAGTTGGTGCTCGGCATGCACCACCACAACCTGAGCGCGGGCATAGAGCTCGTCGAGTTCAGAATCGCTGGGGCGATCGATGTAGTTTTTGGTTCCGACAGGTGCATTGTGGCCCGCAAAGAGAAGGGGCTCAATGGCGGGCTGGGCGGCCAGGAGTCCGCGCAGGGCAGCAACATTTTCTTCGACGCTGAATTTACCGACGACCAGCACCAAAGGCTCCGCGGCAGGGCCCTGGGGTATTGCCCTAACAAAGGGATGCCTTGGAGCGACGAATGCTGCAGGGGATCGCGGGCTGCGCAGGTTCCAGGCCTCGGCATCGCGGGCGGTGATGGCATGAACCGGACCCTGCCATGCGTAAGCCAACTCCTGTTCCCAGCGGCGCAAGGCCCATGCCTCAAAGAGGTAGTAGAGCCCTTTGAATCCCCTGGACTGTTTCGCAAGGCTGCGGTAGTAGGCCGACTCGGGGTTGTGAAGGCGCAAGGTACCCGTCGGGTCGAGTGCGCTGCAGTGCAGGCCATGGTAGGTGCGGACTCCCCGCTGAACGGAAGCCTGATGGCGGGCAATGGGGCTAAGGCGGCTCTGCACAATCCAAGGCTTCAGACCCCAGGGCCAGCGAGCGCGTCGCAGGACGTTGGTTTGCACCTCAACAAAGGGCTCCGGATGGGCCAAGGAGGACTTGGTAAAGGCATGAAGTACAACCTGCTGCCCGGCATGGGAGGCAGCGCGAACATGGCCTAGAACCTCCAAAGTTCCGCCGTATCGGGGCGGTTCGAGGCGATCAAAACTCCAAATGTGATGGGTATTAATGCCCTCGAGGCGGTCAATTAGCCGATGCCAAACCTGGCACTCATTGCCCCAATGGTAGCGGTGCGCAGCAGCTCGGGCTGCCTGGCTTGCTGCCGCATAGCGGTCTGGGCTTATTAGGTCTCGGGCCGCGCTGGCAATCGCCGCTGCACTGAGCTCCTCAAGGACTACTCCCGCGCCGGTTTGGCGAAGCAGCCGCGATACCTCGACCAGGTCGCTAACCACCATGGGAATTCCGGCCTGCAGGTAGTCAAAAACCTTGTTGGGTAGGCTCCAGCGATAATTGGCAGACTTGGGTTTGTCGAGGCTAAATCCCAGGTTTGCTGCTTGGGTGAGGCGTTGGAGCTGGGCGCGATCCACCCTGCCCAAAAAGCGGACATTGGCAATTCCGCGCGAGGCGCAGTGCTGCTTCAAGGAGGCGAGCACGTCGCCGCTGCCCACGATCAGGAGTTCGACCTCGGGGCAGAGCGCCGCTGCATCCACGAGCTCTTCGGCTCCGCGGTCTACGTTGATGCCTGCGCCCTGTAAAATCCATATCGTTTGGTTCTCGGGCAGCTGCAGTTCCCTGCGCAGAATCTGACGGCGAGACTCGGCTCCGTCCCATTGGCCGTCGGCAGGCCAGGGCAATTCTGCCTGCAGGGGCATGTTGCGAACCAGGTCCCAGGACGACCCGTACTCCTTGGCGTACTGCTCGGCGATGCTGGCATTTACCGTGACGCGAAAGTCCGTTCGGGGAATTCCGTAGCGCTCCACCAGGCGCCACAGAGCCTGCACCAAGTGGCGGCTCTCCAGCTCGGGAGAACCCAAAAAATACTCGTGGGAATCGTACACCAAGGGCTTGGCCCTGCGCATTGCCCACCATGCATTGGGGCCAAGGGTATCGAGGTCGTTGGCCAGGTAGACGTCGGGCTTCAGAGTTCGAAGGGCAAGCCAAAGGCGGATCTGAAACTCGAGGTAGAATAAGGGTCCGCTATTAAACAGGCATCGAAAGCGCAGGGTTTCGTAGGGTCGATCCAATGGGGCCGGGTTGGGATGGCTGCGTCCGACGAGCACTACGCGGTAGCCGCGCTCGGCCCAAGTGATGGCACTTCGGTGCACGCGCTGGTCGCTGTGCAGGTCGTTAATTACGCTTAAAACTACCGTGGAGGCCATCTGGCGAAGGTAGCGCAGCAGACTTTTGAACGAACTTTGTACCGACCATGACGGACCCTCGCCAAATTCGCAATTCCGACTACGACTTTCTGCTGCCCGACGAGCGAATCGCCCAAGAGCCCCTGAGTCCGCGCGACGCGGCCAAACTATTGGTCTGGGATCGGGGCAAGCTGCTCGACTTGGGGGTGCGCGACGCTCCCGATGCAGTAGCCCAATGGGGCGAATACCGCCTGGTAATCAACGAAGCCAAGGTGATTCCGGCAAGGATTTTTATGCCGCGACCCAGCGGAATCGGTCACTTTGAGCTTTTTTACCTCGACGCAGAGGGCCTGTCTGTCGAGCAGGCAATGGCCAGCAAGGGCTCATTAAAGGCCTGGTGCAAGATTCGTCCGCAAAAAAAATGGAAGGAAGGCCAAGTTCTGGAGCACGAAGGAGGACTGCGGGCTGAGCGACTTAAATCCGAAAACGGAGTTTCGCTGCTGATTTTTAGCTGGCCCGGAACCCAAACTTGGGCTGAAATCCTCGGCGAGGTAGGGCATATTCCCCTCCCCCCCTACATGCGTCGCGCCGATACCCCAGAGGATCGCGACCGCTACCAGTCTGTTTTTGCGCGGCATGAAGGCTCGGTGGCTGCTCCGACCGCGAGTTTGCACTGGACCCCCGAGATGATGAACCTCTGGCGCGAGGTTTGCGCCGATACCCAAGCGGTGACCCTGCACGTGGGAGCAGGAACTTTTCAGCCCTTGACTGCGGAATCCATTGGCGACCATAAAATGCACGCCGAGGAAGTCCTGGTTAGTCGTTCCACCCTCTTAGCCCTCTCTGACGGCATGCCCGTGCTCGCCATGGGCACTACCGCCGCACGAACGATCGAGTCCCTTTACTGGTGGGCCGAGCAATGGAAGCGCCTAGGAATCATGCCGACCTATGTGGACCAGTGGGCGCCCTACGGAGAGGGCTCAAGCGCTTCGTTGACCCCGAGCAAGCTCGGCCCAAATGCACCGAACCGCAGCGTGGAAAATGCAGACCGATTGGATCCCGAGGTTACCGACCTGCTTCGCTGGGCTGCCGGCGAGCTCGAGGTTCGGGGTCAAGAAGTGGTTTCGTTTCGTACGGCGCTCATTATTGCTCCGGGTTATGCATTTAAAGTAGTTAGGGCATTGATTACGAACTTTCACCAGCCCCAATCGACGCTTTTGCTGCTGATTGCTGCCGGTCTGGGCCCAGTATGGCGGAGCATTTATGAGCATGCCCTTAGCCACGATTACCGTTTTTTGAGCTACGGAGATACCAATCTTTACCGCTGGTAAACGCCTGCTCCGGCTCTAGGTAGGAGCTTGCGCTGGTGAAGCGAGGCACTTTAGGTATCGGTTGGTTTAGTCTAGGCCACTTGGGGGGTCTTGGCCTGGCCCTTGCGGGCCTTCTTGTCATTGGAGTCTTTGCTGTGGAGCGGCGAGTGATTGGAGCCGCGGAGCGGCGAGTGAGCGGATTGGCCTCTGGTTTTAGAACTCGATGGGATGATGATTTTGGCCAATCAGTCGGGTATTACTTTGGCCGAGGCCCTCATGCTAATATCATTTTGGGGTCTGGCCGAGAGGATTCGCTACTTTTTGTTTGGTGGAACGTTCAGAATTTGTTTGACACCCTGCCCAATTCGGGCGAGCGAGACAGGGATTTTCTGCCTGAGGGCATGTACCGATGGAATTCGCTGCGCTATTATTCCAAGCTGTATGCGGTGGGCCGCGGATTGGCCGCGGCCGCTGGCGGCCATATCCCCGACGCCATCGGAGTCTGCGAGATCGAGAACGCCGACGTGCTCGACGACCTTGAGCGAAGGTGGCCGCCCGCATGGCGCCTTTGGCGCCTGCACCGCGACAGTCCCGACCAACGAGGCATTGACGTCGCGGTCTGGTACAACCCGGAACGCCTCCGAGTAGACAGCGTCGCCTGGATCCACCCCGAAGGAAACCACCCGACTCGTGAGGCCCTCTGGATTCGGTTCAAAACCCCCTCGGGCAAAACCCTCACCTGGCTCTGGGCGCACCTTCCGTCGCAGCGAGCCCCGAGCCCTGAATCCCGATCCCGGGCCATTCAGACCATCCTCAAGCAATGCAGCCCGATGCCCGACGGAATTACCGGCGACCTCAACGAGGGCCTTGACGGCCCCCTCGCATCCGAACTCCGCAGGCAGAACTTTGCATCCCGATACCCCAGCAACTACCCCGGCACCTATGCCTACCGCGGCCGCCTCGAAGCCCTGGACGGAGTATGGATTCAAAAGTCCGCCCCATGGAACGCAAGCAGCCAGGCCATACCCTTTGGCCTGCAAAAATCCCCTTCGGCCGGATACCAAGTTAAGGGAAGCTTTCAAGGGACGCGGTACCGCGGTGGCGCATCCGACCACCTGCCCTTGAGGATCGTAGTTGCCGCAAAGTAAAAAGAATGTATTTTTACCACCATATGATAGCAAATCCCCTCCACTCTGCGAAGTACTTCGCGCTTGCCAGCCTCGCTGTGCTCACCCTTGCCTCCTGCCAAGAGGAAGTAATAGACCCTCTCCCAGAGGTATACATCACTGACTCGCTGACGGTTAGCCCGAAGCAAAAAGTTTTGGTGATCGAGACCACGGGAACCTGGTGCCAGTACTGCCCCAACGGAGCTCAATCCATGATTATTGCTACCAACACGTTTAACGATAGCGTCAATCACGAGTCTTTGATCATTCCATTCGCCTCGCACACGGGCGATCCCTTGGAATCCTCGGTTCAAACCGCGCTCAACACTGCGTTCCCAACCACGGGAGTACCCAACTTCTACGTTCAAAACGTGGACGCCGGTCAAAGCATCTTGGGGCCCATTGCTGGAGCGCTTGCCGCAACCCCGAAGGTCGGCGTCAACCACGCTTGGACCATGAATGCGACCAACGATACCATCTATGTGTACCCCAAGGTGCAGTTTTTTGAGAACAGCCAAAACTCTAAATACTACGTTCAATCCTATGTGCTTGTGGGCGCTATTGATGCCAAAGAGTACAGCGGTGCAGGAGCAACGGTCGATTTGAATCAAATCTCCTCGGTCCCCATTGTCACTACCGGATCAGGTGCTACTCCTACCAAGTGGACGGGCCAAGCAGACCCCTTGACCAAGAAGAATGCAGGAGATATCTACCAGCACGAGCACACGCCCATGACTTCAGGCCTCACGCCCAACGCCTTTGGAGTGGAACTTGATTCCATCAACCCCCTAGGCGACAACTTCTTTGAGGGCGATATTTTTGGGTCCAGGTTTACTCCCATTGTCATTAAAATTCCTTTGAACAAGGACATTCAAATGCAGGTAGTGCGCCAACTAATGCCGAACGTTAAGCTTGAGGTCGCAACCCTAATTTGGGCACCCCGCACCGACGGTGAGTTGGGTGTATTGTTTGTGAACGGACACATCGACCATAAGTAGGGACACCTCCTAAAGTCATTTCGGCTTTAGAAAATACCAAAACCGGCTTCCAAGGAAGCCGGTTTTTTTATGGCCGTGCGTTTATTTGAATTGCACCCTATTAACTTTTGCAAGCCCAACGGAGCAATAGCCCAAGCAAGAGAATATGAACTGACACGTCAGAACCTATGCCCCTCTATGAAGGCCAGAGTCCGAAGAATGCAGTGTGCCCTATTTAGCCAGAATAGCAAACAAAGAGGCCGATTCCTAAGAACTGGAGGCCAAGGCAAGGCTAAATGCTACTTACCCCTTCTGGCCTTGCGGTTGCCTGCTTCCTTTTGGACTTCAAGCATTTCGCTCATCTTTTTGGCAAACCGGGATTGGGATCCGCCCTTGGCCTTGGTCTCGTCAATTTTGGCACGAATCGCGGTTTCGTTTAGGAAGAACTCCTTAATAACCCATTGCTGGCCAAAGGTTAGAACGTTTGAAATAAAGTAGTAGTAGGAAAGACCCGACGAATAGTTATTGAACCAAACCAAAAGCATAAAAGGCATTAGATACTGAATAATCATCATCTGCTGCTGCATCATGCTGTTGCCCGATGTCGGCGTCATGGTATTGTTGAACTTCGTGTACAAAAAGGTCGAAATCGCCATTAAAAGGGTGAAAAGCGACACGTGAGCTCCATAAAAAGGAATCTCAAAGGGCAAACTCAGAATACTGTCGTAGCTCGACAGGTCGTCAGCCCACAAGAAACCCTGCTGCCGGAGTTCAATAGAAATCGGGAAGAAGCGAAACATTGCAATAAGAATCGGCAAAGACAGCAGCTGTGGAATGCACCCTCCAAGCGGATTCACCCCGGCTTTTTGGTAGAGCGCCATTGTCTCTTGCTGCTTTTTGGCGGGCTCGGCGTCCTTAAACTTCTCATTAAGCTCGTCAATTTCGGGCTTGAGCACGCGCATCTTGGCCATGCTCTTGTAGCTTTTAAAGGTTAAGGGAGAAAGGGCCAACTTGATGAGGGCCGCCATGAGCAGAATGATGATGCCGTAATTCAAGCCATAGCCGTCAAGCCAATTGAACATAGGCGAAACGACGTACTTGCCGATCCATCCAAAAATTCCCCAACCAAAGGGTATCACTTGATCAAAATTTAGATTGAAGTCCTTGAGCGTCTGGTATTGGTTCGGACCGTGGTACCATATTCCCTTAGCCGAAACCTTCCCGTCGACCGAGGCCATGCGGAGTTTGGACTCAAACAGGCGGGAGTGCAGGGTGTCACTAGGCGTTCTGGTTTGCATGTCGGCCTTGACAAAGCCCGACTCCGCCTGCAAAATACTGCTGAAGTACTGCTGGCGGTGAGCCACCCAGCCGAGGTTCTCTCGGGACTCCTCGTCGTCGCTGCCGTCGCTCAGGCTGCCCCGCTCCATGTCGGCGTTCTCTAAGTAGTAAATACTGGTGTTGGTGGCCTCATTCATTTGGCTCTTCTCGTGCCGAATTCCCGCCTGACGCCAAGTTAGGACGACATCTTTTTTGCTGAGAGTGCTCATGCTCCATCCAAGGCCGTAGCCTTCTGCAGGGAGCTCATAGGTCCAAACGGTACCAAGATTGTCGGAGAGGCTTAAGCTGCGACCCTCGGAGGAAGCCGCAAAGGGAACAGCCGAACTGGGGCCGTCTAATACTTGATTGCCGTCGACCAGCATCAGGGGCTTGCCCTGCCAGTCTTTGTATTCTTTAAGCTCGACCGATTTGATTTGCGCTCCCTTGTTACTAATCACATAGCGCACCTGGTCGTTTTCAAGGGTAAACTCCTGGTCGGGGCTTGAGCTGTCGCCAGCAGGAAGTGCGTAGTCCAATTCGGCCTCCGCTGCTGGGGTGGATGCTGATTTTACCTCTTCACTACCAGCTGTGTTTTTGGGCTGTGAGGGCTCCACTGTGCTTGCCCAAAAAGAGGTTCCGAGTAAAATTGCTCCAATTAGGGCAAAACCAATAAGCTGGTTTCGATCCATGAACGGACGTTGTTCCATGATTTAAGACTGCGAATGTTTGAGGGCGGCCTCCACAAAGGAGGTGAAAAGCGGGTGTGGCGATTCGACCGTGGATCGGTACTCTGGGTGAAACTGAACCCCTATAAACCAAGGGTGGGAAGGTATGGTAACGATTTCGACTAGGTCGTTTTGGGGATTTACTCCCACTGGCTGAAGCCCCGCTTCTGCGAGCTGTTCGCGGTAGGCATTATTGAATTCATAGCGGTGGCGATGGCGTTCTGAGACCAGAATGGTTCCATAGAGCTGGTGGAGTTTGCTGTCCGGACTAAGCAGGCAGTCGCAGGAACCTAGGCGCATGGTACCACCCTTCTCGGTTACCTCCTTCTGCTGCTCCATAAGGTCGATAACGGGATGCGGTGTTTTAGGATCAACCTCCGTTGAATTGGCACCTTGATGTCCCAGTACATTCCTGGCGTACTCGATAACGGCGGCTTGCATTCCAAAGCAAATGCCCAAAAACGGAATTCCATGCTCCCGGGCGATGCGCACGGCTTCAATTTTACCTTCAAATCCTCGAGCGCCAAATCCTGGTGCTACGAGCACTCCATGAAGGCCTAGGAGATGGCTCGCAGCGTTTTCTGAAGTGAGTTCCTCGGAGTGAATCCACTGAATTTCGACTTTAGCACTGTGCTCGGTACCAGCGTGAATTAGGGCCTCGTTAATGGACTTGTAGGAATCCTTGAGCTCCACGTACTTGCCAATTAGGCCAATGCGCACCTCGCGCTCGGGATGGAGCAGTTTGTGCACAAAGGATTCCCACTTGGCCAGTTCAGGCTGCCGATCTGAGGTGAGTCCGAGCTTGCGAAGCACGACCTGATCCATGGCCTGGTCGCGCAAGAGCATGGGTACCTCATAGATGGTTCTCGCATCGAGGGATTCAAAGACGGAGTCAAGGGTTACGTTGCAAAAAAGGGCAAGTTTGCGGCGCACGTCTTCTCCCAGGCTGTACTCGGCGCGACAGACCAAAATATCGGGCTGGACCCCCGCCTCCTGGAGCATTTTAACCGAGTGCTGGGTGGGTTTGGTCTTGAGCTCCCCAGTGGCGCGCAGAAATGGAACCAAGGTGAGGTGAATGCTCACGCAGCGCGAGTCAAGCTCCCAACGCAGTTGGCGTACTGCCTCAATGTAGGGAAGGGCCTCGATGTCGCCGACGGTTCCTCCAATTTCGGTGATAATGATCTCGTAGCGCCCGTCTTCGCCTAGCAAAAGCATCCGCCGCTTTATTTCGTCGGTAATATGGGGAATGATTTGTACCGTCTTGCCTAAGTAATCGCCGCGGCGCTCCTTATCGATGACGTGCTGGTAAATGCGTCCGGTGGTAACGTTGTTTGCCTGCGAGGTCGGTCGGTTCAAAAAGCGCTCGTAGTGGCCCAGGTCAAGGTCGGTCTCGGCACCGTCCTCGGTGACGTAGCACTCTCCGTGCTCATAGGGATTCAGCGTACCCGGATCAATATTAAGGTAGGGGTCAAACTTCTGAATGGTCACCGAATAACCACGTGCCTGCAGGAGCTTGGCTAAGGATGAAGCCACGATACCCTTCCCTAAAGAAGAGGTTACGCCACCGGTGACGAATATATAATTTACCTGATTAGACATAGAATTCGCCGTTGGTCCAAAGTTAGGACATTAAAAGGCGTAGCTCAGCAGCAAGGCTGGCATAACTGGCAGCTGATTTACTCGCTGTGCCTTGGGGGTGTCGTAGTAGAAAATATTTCTACGGTTGTACACGTTGGTTACCGCAAACGAAGCTTCGATACGCTGATTCTGAGCAAGATTCCATGCTTTTTTAGCCGTTAGGTCCAGCCGGTGGTAGTCCGGTAGACGTTGGCTGTTAATATCTCCGTACAAAATTCCCATTTGACCGTTCTCACGGGGGTAGTTGAAATCGATGTTCGGGTTGCCGGCCGGGTCGGTGAAGGGAAGCAGCTCAAAATATCCTTTGATGGGCGTGAAGGGGAAGCCGCTGCCGAAGTTCCATCGGATGTTGATTTCTAGCTCCTTGGCAAACTTGCGGGCCAAAACTAAGTTCACGTTGTGCCGGCGGTCAAAGAAGGGTGCAAAGGTTTGCTCGCCATCAAAACGGCTGCTGCGGCCCAGGGAATATACCCCCCAGAAGTACCAAGACTTGTCTTCGTAGGTCAATAATGCATCGATTCCACGGGCAAGTCCTCGCTCGACCATAAAGTCCTTGCGCAGGCGTTCGGGCTGGCTGGCGTACTGCTGGTTGTCGTCGTAGAGCTTGTAGCGGTTCACGTTGGTAATCATGTTGAAGCGCTTGACGTAGGCTTCCAATTCAAAATTCCAGTTCGGGGCCGGGTTCAATTCTATGCCGAGCACCAGGTGGTCTGCGGTTTGAAGCCTGCCAGGGATGGGGTCGTTACCGATGGTGCTGGGCAGGTCGATGCCACCTCCGCTCAAAAATCCGTAGAACAAGTTTACCACGTCGCGGTCGGAGTTGGCGGCAATGAGGTTTTGGGAGTAGCGGCCCCCAGAGAACTTGATGCGAAAGTTCTCGGTGGCGTTGTACTTGGCGCCAAAACGGGGCTCAAAACGCACAATACCCATGGTGGAGTAGTTGTGAATGCGGATTCCAGGTTGAATGAGCCAGCGGCCTTGCTGGCGCTTGTAGTCGAAGTAAATCCCGAGTTCCGAGGTATTGTCTTCGGTCTGCAGGGTGCGGCCCACGGAGTTGGTGTACTTGTAGTCGGTAAAGTAGCCGATGAATTCCAGTCCGTACTTGAGTTCGTCGGACTTGCGCAGGAGGTAGGTAAAGTCGAGTCCGCCATTGAAGCCGTTTATCGTCGAAAAGCGGGGGCGTCCCTCGAGCTCAGTGGAGGTAATGGTATAGGAACTTTGGGCTAAATGACCTTCTAAAATGGTATTGGATCCGACAGGAACTACCGTGAAGTCGGTGCCGAAGCCATAGGAGTCCCAAGAAATTGACTTGTTGCCGGCAAAGCGGACCGCATCCCTAAAATTGAAGCCAAAAACATTAAACTTGTTTCCGCCGTTGGCCTCGAGAGTATACTTGCTGTAGAGGTCACGAAACTGAAAGGGAAGGCCGCCGTATTCCGTGGCCACGTAGGGGTAGAAAATAGGTGCTGCGCGGTCGAGAAGCGATTCCTTGTAGGACACTAAGAGCGAACTGGGCGCAAGACCGTCTCGTTTGGGGCCGATGGGAACTTCGACTAGGGCTTTGGCAAGGTAGGTTGAGGCACTGACCTTGCCCGCAATTCGGTCGCGGCGGCCGCTGCGGGTTTTTATGTCCATAACCGAGGAAGTCCGGCCTCCGTATTCTGAGCCAAAACCTGCGGTATAAATATCGGCAGACTGAATAATGTCTGTTTCAAAAACCGAGAAGAATCCGATGCTGTGAAAAGGATTGTAGAGAATCATTCCGTCGAGCTTCACCAAATTTTGAATGGGAGCCCCACCGCGGATGTAGAGCTGGCCTCCCTGGTCGCCGGTGGTGATCACCCCGGGCATTACCTGCAGGGCGCGCACCAAATCGGGCTCGCCGCCGATGGAGAACGTCACAATGGACTTGGGATTGAGCTGTACCACTGCGGTAGAGACCTTGGTCTGCTTCTCCTGCTTGCGGGCATCGATAAAGACGTCGTAAAGCTCCACGGTAGACTCCTTAAGAACTACGCGCGTAAAGGTATTTTTCTCTGCAATAACCTTAATCTCGAGGGTTTGAGGCATAAATCCGGCACGGACAAATGAAACGCGGTAGGTGCCAATTGGTACCCCATTTATTTGGTAAAATCCGTCGCTGTTGGAGAAGGTTTCAAAGGTCTTAGCCCCAACAACCAGCTTGACGCTGGTAAGATTTAGGGGCGACTGGTCTCCCTGATCAACCACCAAACCGCGCAAGCCACCGTTGGTCTGTGCAAGGGATGGCGTACTTAGCAGCAGAACAAAAAGAAGCGAACAAACCGCGTTAAAAAAGAATTTTGAACAGGAGTTCATTGAGTATATCAGCATCACGTAAGTTCGGCGACCCCATGCCCTTGGCCTGGCGGTCAGCGTCGCGAAGATAACCAACGATTTGCGACAGACGGGCGCTCGAATAATTTTGTGCGGACTTTGCAATGTCCCGCAATGCATACTCCGACACACCGAGTTGGGCGGCAGCGGTCCGGGGATTCACTTGCTCGCCCATTCTTTGGTAGACCAGTGCCTTGAAAAAGGTTCCGTACAGGGTAGCTATGACCAGTATGAGCGGACTGGATCGGCTGTGCTGCATCATGCTTTGCGCAATGCGGTAGCTGCGGTCGCCGTCTTGTGCAACCAGTGCGCGCAGCAGCTCAAACTGGTTGTATTCCCGACTGGTACCCGTATACTTCTCTACAGTGGCTGCCGTGACCTCGCCTCCGTCGCCAAGCACCACGGAGTACTTACCGAGCTCTTGATCGATGGATGAGAGGTCAAGTCCCATACTCTCTACCAGGACTGACGCAGCCTTCTCGCTAATTTTTAGGCCCCGCTGGCGAGCGAGTTCAGCCACCACTCCCGAAATTTGGTACTCCGGGGTTCGGTCAAACTGCAGGTAACTTTCGCCCGGCTTGAGGGACTTGTAGAGGGCCTTGCGCTTGTCGAGGGCCTTGCCGCTGAGGCTAAGTACGAGTACTGTTTGCGGCTGCGGACTTTTGACGTAGGCCGCCAAATCTTCGAGACTGCGCATTTCTTGGGCTTCGCGGACCACTACCACGGTTCGCTCCGCCATCATGGGGAAGCGCTTGGCCTCAGACATCACCGTCCGCGCGTCGGCATCGCGACCGTAGAGCAGGCTTTGATTGAACAGGCGGTCGGCTTCGGGCAGAGCCAGCTCCAAAAGAGCCTCGGTGGCAGCGTTGACGAAGTAGGGCTCTTCGCCGGCAAAGACGTAGACCGGGGCAAATTGACCGCTCTTCCAGGACTGAATTAGTTTGTTGACGACCGACTGCATGCGATGGCAAACCTACGAACTCAACCCTCGTGGTGATAGGGCTCGTTGCGCAAAATCGCAAAGGCGCGGTACAGCTGCTCGGCAAAGAGCAGGCGTACCAAGTCGTGCGGAAAAGTCATCTTGCTAAGGGCCAATTCGTAGTGTGCCATGCCGCGAAAATCCGGGTCAAATCCAAAGGCGTCGCCCACGGCAAAAACCAATCTTTTGGGGCCAGCATTCATCCACTTTTGAAGCTGAGCAGCAAATTCAATGGATTTTAGGTGCTTGCCGCGCTCATCCAAAAGAACCAAGAGGTCGCCGGGCTTCAAAAAAGCCTGCTGCGCGGCTCGATCCCGCACCGATTCCGTCCTAAACTTGCCATAGTGCGACAGTCTTTTTGAAAAGTCCGCCAAACCCTTTTGGGCGTAGTCAACGTGGGTGTGACCCACAACCAAAAGAATGATCTCCACGGGTGGCGTAAGTTTGGGTTATAATCCGCCCCAGATTGGCGCGATTGCCCTGCAAAGATGAAACCCCTGAGCCAATACTTCCGCAACGAAGACCTTCAAGCCCACATTGCCCGCAGTTTAGCCGAAGATCTCGGTCAGGGACCCAGTGCCGGAGACCACTCCTCAGCAGCATGCCTTGAAACTGAAGTTCAGGGACTTGGCAAACTAATGGCCAAAGAAAACCTAATTTTTGCCGGCCGCGACGTGGCAGAATTGGTACTTAAGGCGGTGAATCCCGGCCTTAGGGCAACCTGGATGGTGAGGGACGGCCAGCGTATGGTGCCAGGTGAGGTGGCTGCCGAAGTGCGCGGTTCCCTGCCCGATTTGCTGGGTGCAGAACGTACCCTTCTGAACTACGTGCAGCGACTCAGTGCCGTGGCCACGCAAAGCCATCGCTACGCCTCCCTTATTGCGGACCTTCCTTGCCAATTGCTCGACACCCGCAAAACCACTCCGGGCTGGCGCATGCTCGAGAAATGGGCGGTGCAGGCTGGCGGCGGAAGCAACCATAGGATTGGTCTGCACGATATGATCATGCTCAAAGACAACCACATTGACTTGGCGGGCGGAATTACCGCGGCCGTGGAGCGCTGCGAGCACTACCTCGCCGCCAAAGAGCTTAACCTAGCCATTGAAGTGGAGTGCCGCAGCCTCGCCGACGTCAAGGAGGCCCTTAGTTTGCCGAGCGTGAACCGCATCATGCTCGACAACTTCAACCCCGAAGACTGCCGCAGCGCCGTGCAGCTCATTGCAGGCCGCAAAGAAACCGAGGCCAGCGGCGGCATCACCCTCGGCACACTGCGCACCTATGCCGAAACAGGCGTAGACTTCATTTCGGTCGGAGCCCTTACCCACTCTGCACCGTCGGTGGACCTCAATTTTAAGACCATTCGGCAGGATTAGCCGGTCCCCACGATGATGGCAACCCTAAGTAAAATCCTATTCCTGCTTCGCCGCTCGGCGCAAAACCTCAAGCCACCCCTCTTGGACGGCCTGAGCATCTACGACATTGCCAAGTTCTTTTGGAAGGGATTGAGTCAGGGTTCGGTCACCAGCCGAGCCGCCAGCATCAGCTTTAGTTTTTTTCTGGCACTTTTTCCTGGTGTCATTTTTCTTTTTACCCTCATACCCTTTATACCGGTGCAGGGATTTCAGTACGAACTCTTTAGGCTGCTTGAGAACGTCTTGCCGCCCAACAGTTTTGAGGCAGCCCAAAGCACGATTACCGACATTTTGACCGTCAAGCGTGGCGAACTGCTTGGTTTGACTGTCGTGGGCGCCTTGGTGTTTGCAACCAACGGTACCCTCTCCATCATCGATAACTTCGGCCAAACCGTGCACGGGCTTCGAACGCGCGGATTCTGGTCCCAGTACCTTGCAGCCCTGGTCCTCACCCTGGTGCTTGCCATCCTACTGATCTCTGGAATCGCAGGAATGGCGCTCACCGACCTTTATCTGGGCACCCTGATTCCCGGAGAGGCCGGCCAATGGATCACCGCAGCAAGCCGCTGGCTGGTGATTCTGGTCCTTGTGCTGCTGTCGGTTTCCTTTCTGTTCTACTTTGGCCCCGTGCGCCGCGCACCCTGGCGCTTTTTGTCGCCCGGCGCCCTGCTTGCTACCTTTTTGGTCTGGCTTACCTCCTATCTTTTTGGTATTTATGTTACGGACTTTGGCCGCTATAACCAACTCTATGGGTCCATCGGAACCCTCATGATCATTCAGCTTTGGATTTTTGTCAACGCCGTGGGACTCATCATTGGCTTTGAACTAAACGCCTCCATGGCAGAGGCCAAAAGACAGAATCAGGATCAGGCTTAAGGCCTAAAACCCGTCTTGCGGCAACAGTCCCGCATAAATTTTTTGGAGCTGGTTGCCGACCTCTTGGGCCTCAAAGCGCTTGAAATCAAAGCCGTCTTGAGGAACCGCAAAAGGATTCATCCAAAACTGCTCGAGAGCATCGGCAAAGGCTTCGGGTCCTTCAGCCACGAGGAGACCGAGGGGCGGCCGCAGCCAAGAGCTAAATGCGGGAATATCGCTTGCCAGAACCGGGAGTCCTCGGTGAAGGGCCTCATAGACCACCATGCCAAAGGTTTCGTCAAGCGTGGGATGCACCAGAACGTCGGCCTCTACCTCGGACCATGCGCCCGGCTCCTGATTGCCGAGCCACTGGGCTGACAACCCGATACTGAGAGCCAAGTCTTCAAGCTCGCGCTGTCGGGGTCCGCCTCCAACGTGAACGTACTGCCATGCAACCTCAGGATGGCGCTTCTGAAGGATGCCCAGAGCCTCAAGGGTCCACTCCGTTATTTTTATGTGCTTGTTGAGCGGAATCAAATGCGCCACGCTAAGAACCCTAAACTTCGAGGCACGAGGCAGGGTCGGCGCAGCTCGGTAGTGAAACCTGCTCCAGTCCATAACGTTGGGAACCACCTTCATGGGAGTACCGGGCAATACACTTGAGAGGTCCGTGGCCAAATGCTCTGATACCGGCAATACGAGTTTGGCCATGCCCATAGCCCTTCGGCCAAAAAATCCCCAAAACCCTGATCGGAGGCGGTCAGGAGCAAGGTTCCAGTGCTCGGTATGCACCAAGACTCGGTTCCAGTGCTTCGCGAGGTAGGCCGCAGTGAGCCCTGCGGGCAGCAGCACCTGACCATGAATAAGGTCGGGCTTGGGACCCGCATACGTTCTAGAAAGGTACCAGGCCGTTACCCAAGGATTGTGATAGATCCACTTCCACCACCGCCATTCAAGCCGGAGAATGTACTCTCCGTGGGGTCCCCTACTCCACCCAATTTTGGGCACTATGGGGCCCTTGAGAATGTCGATGTGAAGAAGGTCCGCATCGACGCCCGCGCTGCGCGCCGCAAGCCACTGGGCCCTAATGAAGGGCGATCGAAACGGTGCCTCGGCAGAGGGATACCAGTTGGTGACCCAAAGAATCTTCACCGCAGAGAACGGATTTCGCGCCGAAACAGCAGAAGAACGGCCATGGAATTCAAGGCCAGCATGGCCATCGACTGAAGCCAAACGGATTCTAGGACGGCTACCGAGGCAAAATAGGTCAAGGTACCCCAAAGCGGGAGCCCGAGCATTTTAGCCCAGCTGTAGTTCATGGGGTAACGGCTGCGGGTGAACCAATGCACGGAGCCAACCTGCAGAAGGGCCACCGCGGCAGAGGCCCAGACGGCACCCTCGGCACCCTTCCAGGCCACTAGAAGCGCGAGAACGGGGAGGTAGAACGCCATGCTAAGTGCATAAAACTTGGGGAAGAGGGCGGTCTCCTTAAAATAGAACAAGGGCGCCAGGTAGGCATTGAACATGCCGCGCAGCGAGAGGGTCCAAAGCAAGGGCCCGACCCATGCGTAGGAGGCTTGGTAGGCCGGGCGGGGCATAATTTCAGGAAGCAGGCCAACTACCCCAGCGTATATGATGGGGATTGCCAAGACCACTATGGCGGTAAAGCTGTGCAGGTTGCGGTTTAGTACTTCTCGACCCAGAAGAAAACCGCGCTCCTTGAATGCATGGTAGATGCGCGGAAGGACGGCGTTGAACAAGCCAACCTGCAAAAACTCCAGGACCATTGCGAGCTTGAAGGCAAAGTCAAAGAGCCCGACCGTTTCTGGCCCCAGAGCGCCCTGAAGCACAAAGCGGTCGGCAAAGCGCAAACCCCATCCGAGCAAATTGTAGAGGACCATGGGGTAGAGCAGGCGCAGCCATGTTTTGGACTGCGCCGAATCCCAGCGTATGCCGTAGTTGCGCAACCAGAGCGCCATGACCACCATCGCGCTGAGTCCGAGACCTAGAGTCCGACCCCAGACGGGTGCGCGCAGTTGGTAGCCGTCAACCTGAAAGGCAAACCAGGTTCCGCCCAAGACCAAGGCAAAATTGAGCAGGGCCAAGACAAGGTATGGTATGGGCTTTTGCTGGTTCACCAGCACGGTGCTGTAGGTCTTGAACAGGGCGAAGAATAAGGCAGAGGCCACGGAGGCAAGCGCCAACTCGTTCCAGGGCAGTAGAAATTCCGGAGGGCCAATAGCCACCAGCAGGGCGGCCAAAACAATGGCGAGGAGTCCCGTTTGGGTAACAAATCCGGCCAATCCCGACATCACTTGGCGCAGTTTGGCCGGCTGGTCATGGTTCTCTATGTAGCTAACCCCCACGATGGAGTCTATTCCAAAATTTATGAGGGTTTGCATGAGCACATAAAGGCCGGTATAGAGGGCAAAAAGGCCAAAATCGGCGGTGCTCAGCTTGGTGTAGTAGGGCAGCAGCACAAAAGCCGAGAGGAGCGGGAGCATTCCGCCTAGGGTGAATGCCAGCGCAGAGCCCGAAGTGCGAAGTAGTCCTTGGGTGGTAATCGCCATCGGATGGCTAAGTTACAGCATTCACAAAG